>NZ_PSVU01000059.1:0-20826 GCF_002932515.1 Rathayibacter sp. AY1D5 | reverse complement strand
GGAGTCGTGGAGCCGTTCAGCCGCGAGAAGATCGTCAGCGGCGTCCGGAAGGCCTGCCAGGGCCGGCCCGTCACCGACACCGATCTGGCCGTCCTCGCGCAGCGGGTGGAGGAGAGCATCCGCTCCACGGGCGCGTCGCAGATCGACGCGAACGACATCGGCCTCGCCATCCTGCCGCCGCTGCGCGAGCTCGACGAGGTGGCCTACCTCCGCTTCGCGAGCGTCTACCAGGCGTTCGACTCGCTGGACGACTTCGAGTCTGCGATCACCCTGCTCCGCGCCGAGCGCACCTCCGTGCCCCACAGCGCCGACGAGATCTGAGGCCCGGGTGTACCCGCTCCTGTTCCGCACCGTCCTGCGCCGCCTCGACCCGGAGCGGGCGCACCACCTGAGCTTCCCGGTGATCCGGGCCCTCGGAGCCCTCGCTCCGGTCCTGCGCCGGACCACCGTCCCGCGCGGAACGCCCGCGGTCGAGACGCTCGGGCTCCGCTTCGAGACCCCGTTCGGCGTCGCGGCCGGCTTCGACAAGGACGCCACCGCGGTCCTGGGCTTCGGTGCGCTCGGCTTCGGACACGTCGAGGTCGGGACCCTGACCGCGCGGGCGCAGCCGGGCAACGACCGGCCGCGCCTCTTCCGGCTGATCGCGGACCGCGCCGTCGTCAACCGGATGGGCTTCAACAACCACGGGGCCGAGGCCGCGGCGCTGCGGCTGATCCGGCTGCGCAGCGCGCGCCGCCGCCCCGTGATCGGCGTCAACATCGGCAAGAGCCGGGTGGTCGAGGTGGACGACGCGATCGAGGACTACCTGATCAGCACGCGCCTTCTCGCGCCGCTCGCCGACTACCTCGTCGTGAACGTCAGCTCGCCGAACACCCCCGGGCTCCGCGGCCTGCAGGAGATCGACCGCCTCGAGCCGCTCCTCGCGGCCGTCAAGGACGCCGCCGACACGACGCCCCTGCTGGTCAAGATCGCCCCCGACCTCTCCGACGACGAGGTCGGCCGGGTCGCCGAGCTCGCCGTCCGCCTGAGTCTGGACGGGATCATCGCGACCAACACGACGCTCTCCCGGGAGGGCCTCTCGACCGATCGTGCCGTGGTCGAGGCGGCCGGCGCCGGCGGCCTCTCCGGTGCCCCGCTGGCCGCGCGCTCGCTCGAGGTGCTCCGCGTGATCCGGGGCGTGGTCCCCGCGGCTTTCTGCGTGATCTCCGTCGGAGGAGTCGAGACGGCCGAGGACGTGCGCGAGCGCCTCGACGCGGGCGCCACCCTCGTCCAGGGCTACACCGCCTTCATCTACCGCGGGCCCCTGTGGGCTCGGGACATCAACCGGGGACTGGCCCGCGCCTCCTGACCCGCCGTGCACGACGAAGGGCCCCGGAGCCGCGCGAGGCGCGACCGCAGGGGCCCTTCGTGGTCCGCCGTCCGACTACTCGGGGAAGGCGCGGCGCTTGACCTGGGGCTTCGGCAGTCGCATGACGCGCAGCTGGAGGGCGCGCATCGCGGCGTACCAGCGGATGCCCTTCTCGACCTTGTCGGCGCCGTAGCGCTCGGCGAGCTTCCGGCGCATCCGCATGCCGAGGAGGATGCAGTCGATCACCGCGAGGAGGAAGAACACCCAGAGGATGACGAGCGTCGCGTACTGCAGCTCCGGCTGCGGGAAGAAGCTCAGCAGCAGGACGACGACCATCACCGGGATGAGGAACTCGCCGAGGCTGAAGCGTGCGTCGACCCAGTCGCGCACGAACTTGCGCTGAGGACCCTTGTCGCGCAGCGGCAGGTAGCGCTGGTCGCCGGCGGCCAGGCCGATGCGGGCCTGCTCGCGTGACACGGCGGCCTTCTCGCGGGCGTCGCGGGCGGCCTGCTTGCGGTCGGTGACGACCAGCGGACGCTTGCGGGCCAGCTCCTGCTCGCGCCGGGTCGGCGTCGGCCGGCCCTTCCCGGGGCCGGGGGAGCCGGCGTCGTCGGGCGTGTCGGTTGCGATCGGGTGCTTGGCCACGGGGAACGTCCTTGGAATCGAGGGTCTCTTAAGATTACCTCCATGGCTCACGACGCTCCGACTCCGCCCGCACTCTCCTCCGACGAGGAGGCCGTCCTCGCCGCCGTCCGCGACGATCTGCCGCGCTCGCTCGCCCAGCTCGGGCAGCTCGTGCGGATCCCGTCCGTCTCGTGGGACGGCTTCGACGCGACCCGCGTGGCCGCCAGCGCCGAGGCCATCGCCGAGCTCGCGCGCGAGACGGGCGTCTTCGATGACGTCGCGATCCACAGCGCCACGATCGACGGCACCGACGTGCTCGGCCAGCCTGCCGTCCTGGCCACCCGCGCCGCCCGCAACGGAGCGCCGACCGTCCTCCTCTACGCCCACCACGACGTGCAGCCGCAGGGCGCCGAGTCGGCGTGGGAGACGCCTCCGTTCGAGCCGACCGTGCGCGGCGACCGCCTGTACGGGCGCGGTGCCGCCGACGACAAGGCGGGAGTCGTGTCCCACCTCGCCGCGGTGCGCGCACTCCGCGAGGTCGCGGGCGAGGACCACGACCTCGGGCTCGTCCTCTTCATCGAGGGGGAGGAGGAGTTCGGGTCGCGCTCGTTCCCCACCTTCCTCCGCGAGCACCACGACGCCCTCCGCGCGGATGCGATCATCGTCGCCGACAGCGACAACTGGGACGTCGACACCCCCTCGCTGACGGTGGGCCTGCGCGGCAACGTCACCTTCACCCTCACCGTCAGCACTCTCGCGCACGCCTCGCACTCGGGCATGCTCGGCGGAGCGGTCCCGGACGCGATGCTCGCGGCGGTCCGACTGCTCGCGACGCTCTGGAACGAGGACGGCTCGGTCGCCGTCGCCGGCCTCACCGAGCACGACGGAGCGGTGCCCGAGACGACCGAGGAGGACCTCCGCCGCGACTCCGGGCTGCTCGACGGGGTCTCGCCGATCGGCACCGGCGCGATCCTCTCGCGCCTGTGGTCGAAGCCGGCCGTCACGGTCACCGGGATCGACGCGCCCAGCGTCGTCGACGCCTCCAACACCCTCGTCCCGTCCGTGCGCGTGAAGATCAGCGCCCGCATCGCCCCCGGCCAGGACGCGGAGGAGGCCTTCGCCGCGATCGAGAGCCACCTGCGGGCGAACTCCCCGTTCGGCGCACACCTCGCGGTCGAGGACGTCGACACCGGCAGCCCCTTCCTGGTCGACGCGAGCGGCTGGGCCGTGGACCTGGTGAAGGGCGCGATGGCCGACGCGTGGGGACGCGAGCCCCTCGAGACCGGGATCGGCGGGAGCATCCCGTTCATCGCCGACCTCGTGCGCGAGTTCCCCGAGGCTCAGATCCTCGTCACCGGTGTGGAGGACCCCGACTCGCGCGCGCACAGCCCCAACGAGTCGCTTCACCTGGGCGTCTTCAAGCGCGCCGCGCAGACCGAGGCGCTGTTCCTGCTCCGCGCCGCCGCTCACCGCGACTGACCACCGGTCGTGGAATACCCGGGTGACCACCCGGGTTGCAGCCGTAGAATCCCGGAAGGCACGACGACCGTTCCGCCCGTCCCCTGAGGAGTGACATGTCAGACACACTGACCGACCAGACGGCGACCCCCCTCGCCACCCCGCCCAGCGCGGCCCACGGCGTCTCGATGACCCCGACCGCCGCCGCCAAGGTCAAGAGCCTGCTCGAGCAGGAGGGCCGCGACGACCTGCGCCTGCGCGTCGCGGTGCAGCCCGGCGGCTGCTCCGGCCTCATCTACCAGCTCTACTTCGACGAGCGCACCCTCGACGGCGACGCCGCGGTGGAGTTCGAGGGCGTCGGCCTCGTCGTCGACAAGATGAGCGTTCCCTACCTCGACGGCGCCTCGATCGACTTCGAGGACACCATCCAGAAGCAGGGCTTCACCATCGACAACCCCAACGCGGGCGGCAGCTGCGCCTGCGGCGACAGCTTCCACTGACGCCGCGCGGCCCCGGGCCGCAGCGCCTCCGAACGGCGTCCGACAGTCCACCCCGGTGGCCCGTCGGGCGCCGTTCGTCATGACTGCACCACTCGGCCGGGACGTCAAGAGCGGGTCGTCGTGCACCGGGCCGCCGGAGCGGAAGGGTAGGCTGGAGCCGGTCTAATACAGTTTCGTGTGAACTGGTCCCCAGTCTTCCGAAAGGTCACCGGTGCGCTTCAATCGCCGAATCCGCAGATGGGTCGCTGCCCCCGTCGCAGGAGCCCTCGCCCTCGTCCTCGCGGGCTGCACGCAAGAGCAGCTCCAGGGCTGGCTCCCCACCGAACCCGGCACGACGAACCACGTCGACCGCGTCATCGGACTCTGGGTCACCTCCTGGATCGTCCTGCTCGCCGTCGGCGTCGTCACGTGGGGTCTCACCATCTGGGCGGTGGTCGTCTACCGCCGTCGCAAGGGGCAGACCGGCCTGCCGGTCCAGCTGCGCTACAACATGCCGATCGAGATCTTCTACACGATCGTGCCGCTGATCCTCGTGATCGGCTTCTTCGCCTTCACCGCGCGCGACCAGGCCGCCATCGAGCAGCCCTACGACGACCCGGACGAGACCATCCAGGTGTACGGCAAGCAGTGGGCGTGGGACTTCAACTACGTCGACGAGGACGTCTACTCCGCCGGTATCCAGGGCCAGTACCAGGAGGGCGGAGACGCCGCCGGCTCGCTCGTCGAGTCCGAGATCCCCACGCTCTACCTGCCCGTCGGACAGAAGATCAAGATCCAGCTCGACGCGCGCGACGTGATCCACTCCTTCTGGGTCGTCGACTTCCTCTACAAGAAGGACATGATCCCCGGCAAGACGAACTACATGTACGTCACGCCTCTCAAGGAGGGGACTTACGCGGGCAAGTGCGCCGAGCTCTGCGGCGAGTACCACTCCGCGATGCTCTTCAACGTCAAGGTCGTCTCGCAGGGCGAGTACGACGACTACATCCAGTCGCTGCGCGACGCGGGCCAGACCGGTCAGCTCGGCGCCGAGTACAACCGCAATTCGAACCTTCCCGGAACCGGCGCGCCGGCCCGCGAGAACGAGGAGTAAGGGAGCATGAGCACCGCTACGGCACCCCGCCCGACGCGCACCGCCGGCACTCCGCCGGTCCAGCGCAAGGCGAACGTCCTCGTCCGCTGGATGACGTCGACCGACCACAAGGTCATCGGGTACATGTACCTGATCACGTCGTTCATCTACTTCTGCATCGCCGGCGTGATGGCACTCGTCATCCGCGCCCAGCTGTTCGAGCCCGGCCTGAACGTGGTCGAGACGCGCGAGCAGTACAACCAGCTGTTCACGATGCACGGCACGATCATGCTGCTGATGTTCGCGACGCCGCTCTTCGCCGGGTTCGCCAACGTCCTGATGCCGCTGCAGATCGGCGCCCCCGACGTCGCGTTCCCCCGCCTCAACGCCTTCGCGTACTGGCTCTACAGCTTCGGCTCGCTCATCGCGGTCGCCGGATTCGTCACCCCGCAGGGTGCGGCGTCGTTCGGCTGGTTCGCGTACGCGCCACTGTCGAGCACGACGTTCTCGCCAGGGCTCGGCGGCAATCTCTGGGTCTTCGGCCTCGCGCTCTCGGGCTTCGGCACGATCCTCGGCGCGGTGAACTTCATCACGACGATCATCACGATGCGCGCCCCCGGCATGACGATGTTCCGGATGCCGATCTTCACCTGGAACATCCTGGTGACGTCGATCCTCGTGCTGCTCGCGTTCCCGGTGCTCGCCGCCGCGATGTTCGCCCTCGGCGCCGACCGCGTGTTCGACGCCCACATCTACGACGCGGCCAACGGCGGCGTCCTGCTCTGGCAGCACCTGTTCTGGTTCTTCGGCCACCCCGAGGTGTACATCATCGCGCTGCCGTTCTTCGGCATCGTGTCAGAGGTGTTCCCGGTCTTCAGCCGCAAGCCGATCTTCGGCTACAAGACGCTGATCTACGCGACCATCGCGATCGCCGCCCTCTCCGTGACGGTGTGGGCGCACCACATGTACGTCACCGGATCGGTCCTGCTGCCGTTCTTCTCGCTGATGACCATGCTCATCGCGGTCCCGACCGGCGTGAAGATCTTCAACTGGGTCGGCACCATGTGGCGCGGATCGGTGACCTTCGAGACCCCGATGATCTGGGCGATCGGCTTCCTGATCACCTTCACCTTCGGTGGACTCACCGGCGTCATCCTCGCGTCGCCCCCGCTCGACTTCCACGTCTCGGACTCGTACTTCGTGGTGGCGCACTTCCACTATGTCGTGTTCGGAACCGTCGTCTTCGCGATGTTCTCGGGCTTCTACTTCTGGTGGCCCAAGTGGACCGGCAAGATGCTGAACGAGACGCTGGGCAAGTGGCACTTCTGGCTGCTGTTCATCGGCTTCCACACCACCTTCCTCATCCAGCACTGGCTGGGCGTCGTCGGCATGCCGCGCCGCTACGCCAGCTACCTCCCCGAGGACGGCTTCACCTGGATGAACCAGGTGTCGACGGTCGGAGCGATGATCCTCGCGGTGTCGCTGATCCCGTTCTTCCTGAACGTGTACATCACGGCCCGCAAGGCGCCCAAGGTGACGGTGAACGACCCGTGGGGCTTCTCCCGGTCGCTCGAGTGGGCCACCTCGTGCCCGCCGCCCCGCCACAACTTCACCTCGATCCCGCGGATCCGAAGCGAGGCCCCGGCGTTCGACCTCAACCACCCCGAGGCCGGCATCCCCGTCGGAATCGGTCCGGCGAAGGATGCTCCGGACGCCCCCACGTACGACAAGTCCGAAGGCACGGTGAAGTAGGGCCATGCGCGCCAACGTCAATCTCTTCTGGCTCCTCGCGGGCTTCTTCCTCCTCGCCGACATCACGTACATCGTGTGGTCGCTGCTCGACACGGGCCAGGTCGAGTGGGTCGGCACCGTCGGCATCGGTCTTTCGGCCGTGCTGGGCGCGTTCATCGCGTTCTACGTCGGCCGCGTCCACAAGGCGCAGGGTGCCGAGCTCCCCGAGGATCGCCTCGATGCGGACATCGATGACGGAGACCCCGAGCTGGGCTTCTTCAGCCCGTGGAGCTGGTGGCCGCTGATCCTGGGCGGTTCCGCGGCCCTCGGATTCCTCGGCCTGGCCGTGGGGTTCTGGATCACCTACATCGCCGTCGGACTCTTCCTGGTCGCCATCGCCGGCTGGGTGTACGAGTACTACCGCGGGTACTTCGCCCGCTAGGGCGCATCGCACGGCCGAGGGCCGGGTGCACGGGGGCTTCGGCTCCGTGCACTCGGCCCTTTCGTGTATCCAGGAGGAAGCGCGCGTGGTTGGGACCCGGTCGGCTCGGCCGTTCGGCTTCGTGCAGGGGCGTCATTCGCCGATCGGTGGCGGATCAAGCCTCCCGGTGAGAGCCGGGACCTCCCGGTGAGGGCCGGGACCGCTCAGTGAGGGATGACGAGGTGAGCTGGATCTCTCGCGGTGTCCTGCTGGCGGGACACCGAGGCGTCCTGCGCGGAAGAACTCGTCGGTGCACATCCCGACGGCCCGCGACGTGGAAGCTCGCAGGGGAGTGCAGCGGGCGGCGCCGGGCAGGAGCGTCGGCCCGCGTCATCACCCCTACGGGTCTGCGCTGCGACGGCTCCTGCTCCGGTCACGGCTGAGCGGGCTACGCCTGTGGCGGCTCTCCTGTGCGCGTGTGGGTGTGCCGACGGTGGTGGCCGCTACGGTCGGGGATACTGCTGCGCCTGCGGCCGTACTGGGCCTGCCGCGCCTGTTCTGGCGCCTGCGCCGCCCTACGGACTCCTGCACACCGTTCCGACCCCAGCGGAGCCCGCACCCCGGCGGAACCGCGGGCGCCCCTGCGGCTCTTGGAGTTCCTCGGTACGTCTAGCGGGTCGTGCCGGTCGGTGCGAGGACAAGGAGCCTGAGATGCCGCTGCAGCGACGGTCGTCGAGGCCCGGAGGTCGCCTCCTCTGTCTCACCGGCGAGCGTCGCCGTCGCCGATCACAGAGGGTTCGGCCGTGAGCGGGGGAGGGCAGTCCTGACGGGCCTGCTGAGGATGGGTGCCCTGGAACCGATGCCGAGCGTCTCGACGTGAACGGGAACCGGGAGACCTCACCGGACGACGACGCTGCGAGCACGCAGAGGGGCTGGATCACTCCATGATCGGACGGGGGCGGACGTCTCCAGCTCGGCGGTCAGATGGCATCTCGTGATCCGAGGAGCGGAGGCCTCGAGGTCCGGTGGATCGCCCCACGTCCCTGCTGGCTTGTCGCCGTCGAGGCGCTGTGATCCGGTCTCACCGGCTCTCGGTCCACCGCCGACCTCTGCCGCGCCGGAGGACAGGCCCCGCCCCGCTGCAGGAACGACGAAGGGCCCGGACGAATGAAACGTCCGGGCCCTTCGGGGGAGGATCAGTGCTCGCTGTGCGAGCTCTCGAGCTCCTTCTGGGTGACGGGGGTGATCCGGTCCTCGAAGAACCAGCGGGAGAGGCCGGCGCGGACGCGCTGCGGGGCGGTGATGCGGCCACGCGAGTCCGGACGGATCATCAGGGGCTCGTACTCGTCCTGACCGACGAGCTTCCAGCGCTCGTACTCGTCGAGCTGCTGGTGCACCTCGATGAACTCGCCGCCGGGGAGGCGGACGATGCGGCCGGACTCGAAGCCGTGCAGCGCGATCTCGCGGTCCTTCTTCTGCAACGCCAGGCAGATGCGCTTGGTGATGAAGTACGCGATGAACGGACCCGCAATGAGCAGGAACTGCAGGCTGTGGATCACGCCCTCCATCGTGAGGTGGAAGTGCGTCGCGATGAGGTCGGACGACGCGGCGGCCCAGAGGACGGCGTAGAAGCTGACTCCGGCGGCGCCGATCGCGGTGCGGGTCGCGGCGTTGCGCGGGCGGTCGAGCAGGTGGTGCTCGCGCTTGTCACCGGTGATCCACGCCTCGAGGAACGGGTAGAGCATGACCACGGCGATGAACAGTCCGAGACCGACGAGCGGGATCAGGATGTTGAACGACAGGGTTCCGATGCCCGGGATGGCCCACTCGAGTCCCGGCGGGACGAGGCGCAGGGCGCCGTCGGCGAACCCGATGTACCAGTCGGGCTGGGTTCCCGCGGAGACGGGCGAGGGGTCGTACGGGCCGTAGTTCCAGATCGGGTTGATCGTGAACAGCGAGGCGATGAGGACGACGACGCCGAAGACGATGAAGAAGAATCCACCGGCCTTCGCGGCGTAGACCGGCAGCACCGGGTAGCCGACGACGTTCTGCTCGGTCTTGCCCGCACCGGGGAACTGGGTGTGCTTGTGGACGACCACGAACACGAGGTGGAGGGCGATGAACGCGAGCACCAGCGCCGGCAGCAGCAGGATGTGCAGCGTGTAGAGGCGGCCGACGATGTCGGTGCCCGGGAACTCGCCGCCGAAGAGCAGGAACGAGATCCAGGTGCCGACGATCGGGATGCCCTTGACCATGCCGTCGATGATGCGGAGGCCGTTGCCCGAGAGCAGGTCGTCGGGGAGCGAGTAGCCGGTGAAGCCCTCGGCCATCGCGAGGATGAAGAGGACGAAGCCGATGACCCAGTTGAGCTCGCGGGGCTTGCGGAACGCACCGGTGAAGAAGATGCGCAACATGTGCAGGCCGATCGAGGCCACGAACAGCAGTGCCGCCCAGTGGTGGATCTGCCGCATCAGCAGGCCGCCGCGGATGTCGAAGGAGATGTCGAGCGAGGACGACATCGCCGCCGACATCTCGATGCCCTTGAGGGGCAGGTAGCTGCCCTCGTAGTGCGTCTCGACCATCGAGGCCTGGAAGAAGAAGGTGAGGAAGGTGCCCGACAGCAGGATGATGACGAAGCTGTAGAGCGCGACCTCGCCGAGGAGGAAGGACCAGTGGTCGGGGAAGATCTTGCGACCGAACTCCTTGACGACCGCGGAGATGCTCGTGCGCTCGTCGATGTAGTTCGACGCCGCTCCGACGTACCCCTTCTGGAACTTGCCGGATCCGAGGATGACGCCGTCCTCGGGCTCCGCGGGGGAGCTGGAGGGGCGTGAGGGGGTGGTGGTGGACATGTGAGTCATCGCTCCCAGAAGGACGGTCCGACGGGCTCCGTGAAGTCGCTTCTGGCGACCAGGTAACCCTCGGCGTCGACGGTGATGGGGAGCTGCGGAAGCGGACGCTTCGCCGGGCCGAAGATGACGGCGGCCTCGCGCGTGATGTCGAATTGCGACTGGTGGCACGGGCACAGCAGGTGGTGGGTCTGCTGCTCGTACAGCGCCACAGGGCAGCCGACGTGCGTGCAGATCTTGGAGTAGGCGACGATTCCGTCGTAGTTCCAGGTCTCGCGACCCTCACTGACGATGAGGTCCTCCGGCTTCAGGCGCATCAGGAGGACGGCGGCCTTGGCCTTCTCCTCCAGCTTGCCCTCGGCGTCGTTGAGGCCCTCGGGGATGACGTGAAAGGCGGATCCGAGGGTGACGTCCGATGCGAGGATCGGCGCTCCCGACGGGTCCAGGGTGAGCCTCGTGCCCTCTTCCCACAGGGTGGTCTTGAGGAGGGCGACGGGGTTCTGGTCCTGCGGGCCGAGGCCCCGGAACAGGATCACGGCGGGCAGGGGGAACACGACGAGGGAGGCGATCAGGCTGTTGCGGACGAGGGAGCGGCGGCCGAAGCCGGACTCCTTGTCGGACTGGTCGAAGATCTCGAGCGCACGGGCGCGGGTGGGCTCCGCGCTGCGGACGGGGTGGCGGATGTCGATGCCCTCGTGGTCCGACATCAGCTGCTTGCCCCAGTGGACGGCGGCGATGCCGATGCCCAGGAGCGCGAGGGACATGCCCAGGCCGATGAACAGCGTGTTCAGCCGGACCGACGCGACGTCCTCGGTGATCGGGAACGCCATGTAGGCGGCGACCGCGAAGATCGAGCCCGCGAAGGAGAGGTAGAAGAGCGTGTACACCGTGCGCTCGGCACGCTTCTCGACCTTGGGGTCGAGGTCGGTCATCCGGGGGCGGTGCGGCGGGAGGCCCGGGTCCTGGACGCGGTCCCGCGTCACGACCGCGGTGCCGGCCGGAGCCGTTCCGTGCCCGGTGGCCGACGAGGTGGCGAGGTCCGTGCCACCCTCATCGTGCTCTGCCATGGTTCTCCTTTTCACGCCGTGTCGGCACCAGTCGGTGCCGTGGGTCAGTCGCGCCCGTCAGGGCGCTGCAGTCGTCTAGTTGGATCGGGCGGTGATCCACACCGTCAGGGCCACGATCGCGCCGAGGCCGAAGATCCAGAGGAACAGGCCCTCCGCGACCGGGCCGAGGGAGCCGAGCGCGAATCCGCCCGGGGACGGGTTGGCCTCGATGTACTTGAGGTACGAGATGATGTCGCGCTTGTCCTCGGGCGAGATGTTCAGGTCGTTGAAGACCGGCATGTTCTGCGGGCCGGTGACCATCGCCTCGTAGATGTGCGCCTCGGTCACGCCGCCCAGCGGGGGAGCGAACTTGCCCTCGGTGAGCGCGCCGCCGGCCCCGGCGACGTTGTGGCACATGGCGCAGTTGATGCGGAACAGCTCGGCGCCGTTCGCCGCGTCGCCCTGTCCGTCGAGGACCTCGCCCTCGGGGATCGCGGGGCCGGGGGCCAGCGACGCGACGTAGGCGGCGAGCTCGCCGACCTGCTCGTCGGTGAACTGCACCGGCTTCTCGAGCGCCTGGGGGCCGTGCATCTGCATCGGCATGCGGCCGGTGCCGACCTGGAAGTCGACCGACGCCGCGCCCACTCCGATGAGGGAGGGAGCGTTGTCGGTGCCCGCGGCGTCGAGGCCGTGGCAGGTGGCGCAGTTCGCGGCGAAGAGCTTCGAGCCCTCGTCGATCGTCTGCTGGCTGGTGGACGACGTCTCCGCGGAGGCGGACGTCGCGACGCCGACCGCGGCGTAGGTCCCGCCGGTGAGCCCGAGGCCGATGGCGATCAGGGCCAGGGTGGCGAGCGGGTGGCGGCGACCCTTCTTGGCTCGGCTCTTCGTCTTCGGGGAGGCCATCGAGGCGTCCTTCCTGCGGGGGTCGGGAGTGGAGTGGGGCATCGGCGGGCGCGTCACTTGAGGAAGTAGATGACGGCGAACAGGCCGACCCAGACGACGTCGACGAAGTGCCAGTAGTACGAGACGACGATGGCGCTCGTCGCCTCCTTGTGGCCGAAGTTCTTGACCGCGAAGCCGCGGCCGATGACGAGGAGGAACGCGATGAGGCCGCCGGTGACGTGCAGGGCGTGGAAGCCGGTCGTCAGGTAGAAGGCGGAGCCGTAGGCGTTGCTGGAGAGCGTGACGCCCTCGGAGACGAGGGTCGCGTACTCGAGCACCTGGCCGGAGACGAAGACCGCGCCCAGGGCGTAGGTGAGGAAGAACCACTCGACCATGCCCCACTTGAACGGGCTGAGGCCCGTCGCACGCGGCTGCAGCCGCTCGGCGGCGAACACGCCGAACTGGCAGCTGAACGACGAGGCCACGAGGATCACCGTGTTCACGCCCGCGTAGGGGACGTTGAGGATCTGGGTCTCGGCGCCCCAGAGCTCGGGGGAGGTGCTGCGCAGGGTGAAGTAGATCGCGAAGAGGCCGGCGAAGAACATGACCTCGCTGCCCAGCCAGACGATCGTTCCGACCGCGACCGGGTTGGGTCGGTTCACTACGGGCGCGGTGGCCGTGGGGGAGAGAGAGGTGCTCGTCACACAGACCATTATGGCCGATGGCAGGGGAGGGAAGTCGCACTAGCCGGGAGGCGATCCTCGTCGCATAATCTGGGAGCCATGTCGGAAACCCTGTCCTGGCCGCACGTTCTCAGCGCACTCCTCGAGTCCTCCGATCTGAGCGTCTCCGAGGCGACGTGGGCCATGGAGCAGGTGATGGAGGGCGCGGCGACTCCGGCGCAGCTCGCCGGACTGCTGGTGGCCCTCCGGGCGAAGGGCGAGACCGTCGACGAGATCGTCGGCTTCCGCGACGCGATCCTCGACCACGCGGTGCCGCTGGACGTGGACCCGATGGCCCTGGACATCGTCGGGACGGGCGGGGACCGCTTCGGGACCGTCAACATCTCCTCCACCGCGTCGATCATCGCGGCCGCCGCCGGCACGCCCGTCGTGAAGCACGGGAACAAGGCCGCGTCCTCCTCCTCCGGCTCCTCCGACGTGCTCGCGGCACTCGGAGTCGACCTCTCCCTCTCTCCCGAGCGGGTGGCCGAGGTGTTCCGGCGGACGGGGATCGCCTTCGTCTTCGCGTCCCTCTTCCACCCCGGCTTCCGGCACGCCGGTCCGGTGCGCGCCGAGCTGGGCGTGCCGACGGTGTTCAACTTCCTCGGCCCGCTCTGCAATCCGGCGCGTCCCGAGGCCTCGGCGGTCGGAGTGGCGCACCTCGACCGGGTGCCGCTGGTCGTCGGCGTGTTCCGGACGCGCGGGGCGACGGCTCTGGTGTTCCGCGGGGACGACGGCCTCGACGAGCTCACGACCACGGGTCACAGCCACATCTGGGAGGTGTCGCGCGGCTCCGTGGTCGAGCACGACCTCGACCCGCGCGACCTGGGCCTGCCCCGCGCGCGGATCGACGACCTGCGCGGCCGCGACGCCGCCTACAACGCGAGCGTGGTGCGCTCGGTGCTCGCGGGAGACGGCGGCCCCGTCCGCGACATCGTCCTTCTGAACGCGGCCGCAGGCCTCGCGGCGTTCGACCTGGCGCGCGACCCGGACCTGGTGCGCACGCCCGTCCTGGAGCGCCTGCGGACGTCGATGGACCGCGCGGCGGAGGCCGTCGACTCCGGGGCCGCCACGGTCAAGCTCGAGGAGTGGGTCCGCGAGACGCAGCGCGCCGTCGTCTCCCTGCCGTAGGCGCGAGCGCAGGGCGTAACGTGGGGCTGCTGTCCGCGACGGTGCGGGCGGCGATCCACCACGCGCCGGATCGCCCGCAGGTCACGGGACGCCCGAGTGGTGGCCCGATCCTGGAGGAGACCTCGATGAAGAAGCTCATCAACGACCCGAAGAACGTCGTCACGGAGTCGGTGGCCGGCTTCGGCCTGGCGCACGCCGACCTGGTCCGGGTGGTGTCGGATCCCCTGTTCGTGGTGCGGGCCGACGCGCCCCGCTCGGGCAAGGTGGGCATCGTCAGCGGAGGCGGCAGCGGGCACGAGCCGCTGCACGCGGGCTTCGTCGGATTCGGGATGCTGGACGCCGCCGTCCCCGGTCCCGTCTTCACCTCGCCCACGCCCGACCCGATCGTCGCGGCCACGCAGGCCGTCGACGGCGGTGCGGGTGTGCTGCACATCGTGAAGAACTACACGGGCGACGTCCTGAACTTCGAGACCGCGGCCGACCTCGCCGGCGCCGAGGGGATCGAGGTGCGCAGCGTGATCGTCGACGACGACGTCGCGGTGAAGGACTCGCTCTACACCGCGGGCCGCCGCGGCGTGGCCGGCACCGTGCTGGTCGAGCGGATCGCGGGCGCCGCGGCCGAGCGGGGCGACTCCCTCGACGAGGTCGCGACGATCGCCGAGACGGTGATCGCGAACGTGCGCTCGATGGGCGTCGCCCTCACGCCGTGCATCGTCCCGCACGCGGGCGAGCCGAGCTTCGAGCTGGGCGAGGACGAGATCGAGATCGGCATCGGCATCCACGGCGAGCCCGGCCGGGAGAAGATCGCGCTGGAGCCGGCCGACCGCATCGTCGACCGGATCCTCGGCCCGATCCTGGAGGACCTGCCGTTCTCCTCCGGGGACGAGGTGCTGCTCCTGGTGAACGGCATGGGCGGCACGCCGCAGATCGAGCTGTACCTCGCCTACCGGCGCGCAGCCGAGGCGCTGGCCGAGAAGGGGATCACCGTCGCACGCAGCCTCGTCGGCAACTACACGACGTCGCTCGAGATGCAGGGCTTCTCGCTCACCGTCCTCAAGCTCGACGACGCCCTGACCGAGCTGTGGGACTCCCCGGTGCAGACCGCGGCGCTGCGGTGGGGACGCTGAGCGCCCGCGCGCACACCATGACCGGAACGACAGCCGCAGGAGCGGCCCACGAGGAGGAGACGACCATGCAGGACGCACAGGGAGCCGGGCTCGACGCGGCGTGGGCGACGGCGTGGATCCGCCGCGCCGCCGAGTCGATCGCGGAGCACCGGGTCGAGCTGATCACGCTCGACCGGGCGATCGGCGACGGGGACCACGGCGAGAACATGGACCGCGGCTTCCAGGCCGTGGTCGCGAAGCTGGATGCGGCGCCGGAGCAGGGGGTCCCGGCGGACGTGCTCAAGCTGGTCGCGACGACGCTCATCTCCACCGTCGGCGGCGCCTCGGGCCCGCTGTTCGGCACGGCGTTCCTGAAGGCCTCCGCCGCGGTCGCGGGCGAGGTCGCGCTCGAGGGCGCGGACGTCGCAGCGCTCCTGGCCGCGGCGAGGGACGGCATCGTGCTCCGCGGCAAGGCCGAGGTGGGCGACAAGACGATGGTGGACGCGTGGACGCCGGCGGTCGACGCGGCCGCGGCCGCCGCCGAGGAGGGAGCGGCTCCGGCCGACGTCCTCGCCGCGGCGGCGGAGGCGGCGCAGAGGGGAGCGGAGTCGACGGACCCGCTGGTCGCCCGCAAGGGACGCGCCAGTTACCTCGGCGAGCGCGCCATCGGGCACCGTGATCCCGGCAGCGTGTCGACCGTTCTCCTGCTCCGCGCAGCAGCCGAGGCGGCGGCGTGAGCGTCGGGCTGGTCCTGGTCTCGCACAGCGCGCAGCTGGCGGAGGGGCTGGTCGAGCTCGCGGAGCAGATGGCGGCCTCGGTGGCGCTGGTCGCCGCGGGCGGAACGGACAACGGCGGCATCGGCACCAGCTTCGACCGCATCACGGCGGCCCTGGCGGAAGCGGACTCCGGCGAGGGGGTCGTCGTCCTCTGCGACCTCGGCTCGGCGATCATGACGGCGGAGACCGCGGTCGAGTTCCTCGACGACGACGCGCGCGCCCGGGTCCGGATCGCCGACGCCCCGCTGGTGGAGGGGGCGGTCGCGGCCGCCGTCGCCGCGGGCACGGGGGCGTCGCTGGACGAGGTGCTCGCCGCCGCGGAGTCGGCCCGGGGCGAGGCGCTCGCTGCTCCCGCCGAGGAGGCCTCGCCCGGTGACGAGCGCGTGCAGCGCCGCGTCCGCCTCATCAACCCGAACGGCCTGCACGCCCGTCCCGCGGCCGACTTCGTGACGCTCGCCGCCACCTTCGACGCCCGGATCGACGCGAACGGCAAGGACGCCACGAGCCTGCTCGGCGTGATGTCGCTGGGGCTCGACCGCGGGGACGAGGTCGTCCTCTCGGCGTCGGGGCCGCAGGCCCAGGAGGCGGTCGGCCGGCTCGGCGATCTGGTCGAGTCGGGCTTCGGCGAGGTGTAGCGCGCCATCGACCGGTCCAGGGACCGCGGAGGCGCCTCCTCCTACGCTGAGCGCATGGCCCTCCGCGGAACCCGACCCCCGTCCGTCCTGCTCCGCCGACTCGTCACCGTCCCGCGCGTCGTGCGCCGGGCGGACGCTCGTGCGGCCCGGCGGCTGAACGCCCGTCGCCCGTCGCCCGTCGTCGACGGGGCGCTCGTGGGGCTCTCCCGGGCCGCGGACCACGGAGTCCTCTGGGCCGGCGTCGGCGTTCTGCTGCTCCTGGCGGGCCGTCCCCGCGAGGCTCTGCGGGGGACCGCCTCGCTCGCCGCGGCCAGCGCGCTCGCGAACCTGGTCGGCAAGCGCGTGTTCGGCGGCGACCGGCCGCTCCTCGTCGACGTCCCGGTCGGCCGGCGCCTGGCGACGGTGCCGACGTCGGCGTCCTTCCCCTCGGGGCACGCGGCGAGCGCCGCTGCCTTCGCCGCCGGGGTCGCGCTCGAGTCGCCCCGAGTGGGGGCGGCGGTCGCCCCGCTCGCCGCCGCCGTGGCCTTCTCCCGCCTGCACGTCGGCGTCCACTGGCTCTCGGACGTCCTCGGCGGCGCGGCGCTCGGCGCGGCGGTCGCGGTCGTCGGCCGAGCCGTCCTGCCGGCCGAGCCGCGCCACGTGCCCGTCTCGGAGCGCGCGACCCGGCCCCCCGTCGACCGCAGCCCGCTGGGGGACGGCGCCGCCCTCCTCGTGGTCCTCAACCCCGGCGCGGGCCGGGACTCGCACCGCCCGGATCCCGAGCCGCTGGTCCGGGCCCGGTTCCCGAAGGCGCGCGTGCACCGGCTGACCGAGGGAGAGGACCTCGCCGACGTGGTGCGCGAGGCGCGCTCGGGGGACTCTCCGCCCCGGGTGCTCGGGATCTACGGCGGGGACGGGACCATGTCGGTCGGTGCCGCTCTCGCCCGTGCCGAGGGGATGACGCTGCTCGTGCTGCCGGGCGGGACCATGAACCACTTCGCGAAGGCGCTGGGCCTGCTCACCGTCCAGGACGCGCTCGACGCGGCGACGATCGGCGAGCGCCGCGACGTCGACGTGGCCGAGGTCGTCGCGGACGGGGGAGACCCGGTCACGGTGCTCAACACGGTCTCGATCGGCGTCTACCCGGAGTTCGTCGCGGCCCGCGAGAAGCGCGAGAAGCGGATCGGGAAGCCGCTCGCCGCCGTGATCGCGGCCCTCTCGGTCGTGCGGCGCACCGATCCGTTCGAGCTCCGGCGCGACGGGCGCACGCAGCTCGTCTGGTCGTACTTCGTCGGGGTGAATCAGGAGCACCCGCGCACGGCCGCCCCGCTCGCCCGGCGTCGGCTCGACGACGGCCACCTCGACGTGCGCATCCTGCACTCAGGACGGACTCCGCGCACCCGGGGAGCGTTCTCGCTCCTGCTCGGCCGTACGGCGACCCCGGTGGTCGGCCGTGTGCCCGGCTGGCGGGCACCGGTGGTGGAGTCGTTCTCGACGCCGGAGATCACCGTCGGCGCGCGCCGGCCCGCGGGGGACGACCCCGAGTGGGCGCACGACGGCGAGACCGAGCGCTTCGACGGCTCCCGCGACGGATTCGACGAGGCCGTGGTGCGGATCGTGCCGCTGGGCCTGCGGGTCTACGCGACCGCGGACTAGGGGGCGGTGCCGGCCCGGTCCCCGCCGTCCGGATCCGCCAGCAGCTCGGCCAGCGCGTCGAGGGCGGCGACCTGCCCGGCCACCACCAGCGAGCGGGCCTCGTCGAGCGGGTGCCACCGGGCGTCCTCCAGCTCGGGGAAGCTGCGCAGCACGCCGGAGCCCCGCGGCCACTCCAGCTCGAAGGTGTTGCTCGCGACGAAGGCGGTGTCCGCGTGTCCGCGCCCGGCGAAGACCGTGACGGTCTTGGCCGCGCTCTGCCGGAACGCGCCGAGGAGGGTCAGCTCCCCTTCGGGCGGAGGAGCGCCGGTCTCCTCCTCGAACTCGCGGCGCGCGGCGTCCAGCGGCGTCTCGTCGCCCGTGTGCACGCCCTTCGGGATCGTCCACGCGCGGGGGCGCCGGGTCCAGAAGGGGCCGCCCATCCGCCCGAGGAACACCTCGGTGCCGGAGGGGCCCTCGCGGTGCAGCAGGATCCCCGCGCTCGTCACCGCGGCCATCGCGTCTCTCCGGTCATCCCGCCATCCTGCCCCGCGCCCGTGGAAGGATCGGCAGGACCCGCCCGCGACCGCACGGAGTGAACCATGCACGACCACGAGATCCTCCGACAGCTGCGCGACGCGCTCGGAGACGCGGTCCTGACCGAGGGCCCCGGGTTCGAGGCCGTGCACACCGACAAGTCGGGCTTCTCCGCACCGGGTCGCGCGCTCGCGCTCGTCGCTGCGCGCTCGGTCGAGGACGTGCAGGCGGCGCTGCGCATAGCGACGGAGCACCGGCTCCCGGTCGTGCCGCGCGGAGCGGGAACGGGCCTCGCTGCCGGGGGAGTGGCGAGCGGGGGAGCGCTCGTCCTCTTGACCGCCGCGATGGACCGCATCCTCGAGGTGTCGCTCGAGGACGAGCTAGCGGTGGTCGAGCCCGGGGTCATCAATCAGGCGCTGTCGGACGCTGTCGCTCCGCACGGCCTCGTGTTCTCGCCCGACCCCGCGAGCCGCGCGATCTCGAGCATCGGCGGCAACATCGCGACGAACGCCGGGGGGCTGCTGTGCGCCAAGTACGGCGTGACCCGGGAGGCGGTGCTCGGGTTGACGGTCGTCCTCCCCGACGGGCGACTGCTCCGCACCGGCCGCCGCAGCGTGAAGGGAGTCACAGGGTACGACCTCACCGCGCTCTTGACCGGCTCCGAGGGGACGCTGGGCGTCATCGTGGAGGCCACCGTGAAGCTCCGCCCGATCCCGACCGGGCGCGTGGTCACGGTCGGCGCGTACTTCCCGAGCGTCGTCGCCGCGGCAGCCGCCTCCGCCGCGATCACCGCCGCGCGGCTCCGTCCCGCGGTGATGGAGCTGATGGACGAGGCGGCGCTCGCCGCGATCTCGCGCTACACCGGAGCGATGCTGGACCGCGGTGCCGCCTACCTCCTCGTCCAGACGGACGGCGGAGGAGCGGCGGAGGAGTCGCAGCGCGTCCTCGAGATCGTGACCGCCTCCGGGGGCGCCGCCGAGGCGACCGAGGACCCGGCCGAGGGTGAGGCTCTGCTGGCCGTCCGCCGGGCCTTCCACCCGGCGCTCGAGGCGGAGGGCCGCGTGCTGATCGAGGACGTCTGCGTGCCCCGCTCGGCGCTGCCGGCGATGTTCGCGGCGATCCGCGGCATCGAGGAGCGGACGGGGCTCAGCATCCCCACCGTCGCCCACGCGGGGGACGGGAACCTCCACCCGAACTTCGTGCTGCCCGCGGGGGACGGACCCGTGGGGGAGGACGTCTGGGACGCCGCCGCGGAGCTCTTCCGCACGGCCCTGGCCCTCGGCGGCACGCTCACGGGCGAGCACGGAGTGGGACTGCTCAAGCAGCGCTGGCTGGCGGAGGAGCTGGGCGAGGACTCGCTGGCGCTCCAGCGCGGGATCAAGGCCGTGTTCGACCCGCTGGGGATCATGAACCCGGGGAAGGTCTTCTGAGGAGGGCGCCCCGGGCTACAGCAGCTCGGCCGTGATCATCGAGGCGGTGAGCACGATCGTCGCCGCGGACATGAGCCAGTAGAGGACCGTCTCGCGCCAGGACCCGGAGGAGCCCAGGACGGGCAGCGCGGCGTAGCCTCCGGTGGTCCAGACGTGGCGCAGCGGTGTCCGGCGCAGGCGCCGCGGCAGGCGCACGCGCAGCGGCCACAGCCAGTTGATCCCGCCGGTCGTGAGGGCGTCGCCGGCCACGTGCACGAGGTAGCCCAGCGTCGCGGCGACCCGGAGCCACGCCCAGGTGCCGTCGGCGAGCGCGACGAGCAGGACCGTGACGACCGTCGCCCCGGCCCAGGCGATGCGCCAGGAGGGGGCGGCCCGGACGGCCTTCGCGGCGAACGCGAGGGCGGGCAGCGTGAGCACGGCGGCCACGGCGACGGGGCCGACGACCGGCACCGGGAAGCGCAGCGCCGTGAGCACCGGCACCAGGTACCAGACGACGGCGACCGCGAGCAGCGAGTGCATCCCGTGCCGGTGCCCTCCGCTGATCCGGCCCGCGGTCGCCGTGAGCAGGGAGGCGCCCGGCGCCGAGCGGGAGACGGTCGCGCTCGCGTGGTCCGCGTCGGGCACCAGGGCCCAGCCGGCGGCGACTCCGAGGCCGACCAGTCGGAGGTCGAGCGGGAGACCCGCGAGGCCGAGGGGCCCGGCGACGGCGGGCACGGAGGCGGCGACGGCCCAGGCGAGCGCACCGGAGACGGCGTGCGAGCGGCCCATCATCGCGGGTCGGCTCCTTCGACTGGGCGCTGCGAGGCCGGAGGACGACCGCGGCGGGACGAGAGAACCCCCGGCCGAGTGCGTGAGCACCGACCGGGGGTGAGGGTGGGCGATACCGGACTCGAACCGATGACCTCTTCCGTGTGAAGGAAGCGCGCTACCAACTGCGCCAATCGCCC
>NZ_PSVU01000058.1:0-20905 GCF_002932515.1 Rathayibacter sp. AY1D5 | reverse complement strand
CTGGTTCGCCGACACCAAGACGCCCTACATGGCCGGCGGCTACAACTTCGCCTCGATGCTCGGCACCACGACCGGCATGACCAACGTCTTCGCCGACCGTCACGGAAGGAACCCGTTGCCCCGCCACTCCGCCCGCACCGCCCCCTCCGGCCGGTCCGCGCTGGTGCGCAAGGCCGACGCGTCCGGCTACCGGCCCGAGATCGAGGGACTGCGCGCCGTCGCGTCCCTCCTGGTCGCGACGTTCCACATCTGGCTGGGCCGCGTCTCCGGAGGCGTCGACGTCTTCTTCGTGATCGCCGGGTTCCTCACGACCCTCACCCTCCTCGGCCAGATCCGCCGGTTCGGGCGCGTGCGTCCGATCGCCTTCCTCCGGAGGCTCGCCTCGCGGCTCTTCCCGGCGGCCGCGGTGGTGCTGGTCGTCGTCGCGGCGCTCGCTCCGCTCCTCCTGCGCCCCTCGCAGCTGCTGCAGACCTTCACCGAGGTGCTCGCCTCGACCTTCTACGTCGAGAACGTCGCGCTCGCGCGGGCCGGAGTGGACTACCTCGCGCAGGACGACTTCCACTCGCCGGTGCAGAACTTCTGGGCGATGTCGGTGCAGGGGCAGTTCTACCTGATCTGGCTCGCCCTGGTGCTCGTCGCGACCCTCGCCGCCGTGCTGCTGCGACGACGCGCGCAGCTGCCGCGGTTGCTGCTGGCGCTCGTCGCGGCGCTCACCGTCCTCTCGTTCGCGTTCTCCGTCGTGCTGGTCGGGATCGACCAGCCGACCGCGTACTACAGCACCCTCGCCCGCTCATGGGAGTTCGGGCTCGGCTCGCTCGCGGCCCTCGTGCTCCCGGGACTGGCGATCCCGGCGGCCCTGCGGACGGTCGCCGGGTGGCTGGGGCTGATCGGAGTCGTCTCCTGCGGATTCGTGCTCCAGGTCTCGAGCGCGTTCCCCGGCACCGCCGCGCTCTGGCCGACCCTCTCGGCGGTGCTCGTGCTCGTCGCCGGGACCGGCCCCGCCCCGGAGCGCGGAGTCGGCCGACTGCTGGCCCTGCGCCCGCTCGTGTGGCTCGGCGGCCTGAGCTACGGGATCTACCTCTGGCACTGGCCGCTCCTGGTCTTCTGGCGCGAGAGCACCGGCGAGGACCCGACCGCTCCGGCGGGCCTGGGCGTCATCGCCGCCGCGATCCTCCTGGCCGCCGCCTCGAAGCGCTTCCTCGAGGACCCCCTCCACCGCCGCGCCCCCGCCGAGCGCCCGCACCGCCTCCGCGCGCTCGCCCCGGCGGCCCTGCTGGCCGTCGCCGCCCTGGTCGGAGCGACGGGCCTCACCGGAACGAACGCCGCGATCGCCGCCGACCTCACCCGCGCGCACGCCCTCCCCGTCTCGACCGAGGGCTGCGTCGGAGCCGCGGCGCTCGCGAACGCCTGCCCCGACTCCTGGACCACGAGCCTGCCCGCCGTCGACGCCTCGGAGGACGGCTCCGCGCTGAACACCGACGAGTGCAGCACGGGCAACTCCGGCACCGCGCTCAAGGAGTGCCGCTTCGGCGATCCCGCCGGCCTCCGTGTGCTGCTCATCGGCAACTCGCATGCGGCGTCCTTCTTCCCGGCGCTGCGCGGCGTCGCGGAGGAGCGCGGCTGGGACCTGCACACCTACTACAAGACGGGCTGCGTCTTCTCGACCGCGGAGCGGCGCGACGACTCCGCCTCCTCCCGCCGCTCCTGCGACGTCTGGAACAGGAAGCTGCAGGAGGAGCTCGCCGGCCAGGAGCCGTATGCGCTCGTCGTCACCGCCTACTCCGCGAAGAAGTCCGTGTTCGTCGACGCGTCCGGCACCCCCGACGAGCAGGCCGGCATCGACGGGTTCCACGAGTCGTGGGCGCCGCTGATCGCCCGCGGATCCACGGTGGTCGCGATCCGCGACAATCCGGTGCTGCCCTCGCTCTCCCTGCTGGCCTGCGCCGAGGAGCCGGGCTCCGCGGCCGACTGCAGCGTGCCGCTCGACGAGGCCTTCGCCGACCGCGAGCTGATGGCCGCCGCCGCCGAGGGCTGGCCGGGCGCCGCCGCCGTCGACCTCACCCGCTGGTTCTGCGACGACCGCGGCTGCCCCCTCGTGATCGGCGGAGTGAAGGTGTACCGCGACCTCGGGCACCTCACCGAGTCGTACGCCCGGACCCTGGCGCCCTACCTCGGCGAGGCGCTGGACCCGCTGGTCGGCTGAGGACGCTCGCGCTCGGCTCCAAACGCATGCAAGACTGTTTATACGAACAGGGATCGGAGGAGCCGATGGGCCACTCTCACGGCGTTCCGGCCGGCTCCGCCGCCGCGCGGCACCGGCGTCCGCTCGTGGCCGCCTTCGTCCTGACCGCGGCGTTCATGGTCGTCGAGTTCGCGGTCGGAGTCGCGACGGGCTCGCTCGCGCTGCTCTCGGACGCCGCGCACATGGGCACCGATGTGCTGGCGCTCGGGATGTCGATCGCCGCGATCTCGCTCGCCGCCCGCCCCGCTGCGAAGGGCCGCACCTACGGCTCCTACCGCCTCGAAGTGCTGGCCGCCCTCGCCAACGGACTGCTCCTGTTCGCGGTCGCCGCGTTCGTGATCGTCGAGGCCGTCCGCCGCTTCGCCGAGCCGCCCGCGGTGCCCGGCGGCCCCCTCCTGATCACCGCCGTCGTGGGCCTGGCGGTCAACCTCGTGAGCCTGCGCCTGCTGTCGGCCGGGGCGAAGGAGAGCATCACCCTCCGCGGAGCCTCCCTCGAGGTGCTCGGCGACGCACTCGGCTCGATCGGCGTGATCGTCGCGGCGATCGTGCTGCTCACCACCGGCTGGGCGTGGGCGGATCCGATCGTCGGCGTGCTGATCGGGCTGCTGATCCTTCCCCGCACCTGGTCGCTGACGCGGCAGGCGCTGGGGATCCTCATGGAGTCGGCGCCCGCGCACGTCGACCTCGCAGCGCTCGAGCGCGACGTCTGCGCCGTCCCCGGCGTGCTCGCGCTGCACGACCTGCACGTGTGGACGATCACCTCGGGCATGGAGAGCGCCACCGGCCACGTGGTCGTCGCCCCCGACGCCGACTACCGCACCGCGCTCTCGCGGGTGCTCGCCGTCCTCCGCGAGCGCCACGGCATCGACCACGCGACCATCCAGTGCGAGCCCGAGGCCTTCCCGGAGACGACGCACCGCGTCTGAGCGCGGGGGTGTCGCGGCGCGCGGCCGCACGCCGCCGCATGCCCACGACACTCCAGGAGTCGTCGCACTCGGCGTCGACTGCGACGACTCCCGGCTTCTCGACGCTGCGGGCCTCGCCCACCCCTGAGCACCTTCCGATTGTTGACGTGAACATGTACAGTCGGCCGTCAGGGCGCGTTCATGTGAACATGCCCGCATTTCGATGGCGAAAGAGAGACCGCATCAATGTCGATGTCCTTCAGAAGGGTCGCCGCGCTCGCCACGAGCGCCGCCCTGGCCACAGGAGCACTGCTGGCGATCCCCGCCGCAGCGGCCCCCGCTCAGGCCGCGGACGCGTTCCGCATCACGCCGAACCCCGCCGCCGCCGGTGAGGCGTTCGAGGGCTGGGGCACCAGCCTCGTCTGGTTCGCGAACGCGACCGGCGGCTATCCCGAGGCCCTCCGCGAGGACCTCTACCAGAAGGTCTTCGGCGACAGCGGCCTCGACCTCAACATCGCCCGCTACAACATCGGCGGCGGCAACGCCTCCGATGTGAAGGACTACCTCCGCCCGGGCGGCGCCGTCGAGGGCTGGTGGAAGCCGAACCCGGCCGGCGACGCGTCGACCTACGGCGGCACCTCCACGAAGCTCGCCGACCGCGACGCGCTCCTGGCCAAGTGGAACGCGGACGACCCCGCCTCCTACGACTGGACCGCCGACGAGACGCAGCGCTGGTGGGTCGAGAGGCTCGCCGAGGAGAAGCAGATCTCGCACTGGGAGGCGTTCTCCAACTCCGCCCCGTACTTCATGACCGAGAGCGGCTACGTCTCGGGCGGCTTCGACGCGAACAGCGAGCAGCTGAAGCCCGCCGCCGAGGAGCAGTTCGCGAAGTACCTCGTGAAGGTCACCGAGCACATGGAGGACGAGTACGGCATCGAGTTCGACACGCTCGACCCCTTCAACGAGCCGAACACGAACTACTGGGGCACGCAGCTCTCCAACGGCGTCCCGACCGGCGGACGCCAGGAGGGAATGCACGTCGGACCGACGCGCCAAGCGGGTCTGATCCCCGACGTCGCCGCCGTGCTGGACGCCTCGACCACCGACGCCGGCATCGCCGCGATGGACGAGACCAACCCCGACATCTTCGCGACGAACTGGGCCGCCTACTCCGCCGCGATCCGCGCCGAGGTCGACCGGATGAACGTCCACACCTACGGCACCTCGGGCCGCCTCAAGGTCCGCGACCTCGCGAAGCAGGCCGACACCGACCTGTGGATGAGCGAGATCGAGGGCAACTGGGTCACCGGCTTCGACCCCACCAACATGGAGAACGGCCTCGGCATCGCCGGCCGCATCAACGACGACCTGCGCGAGCTCGAGCCCAAGGCGTGGGTGCTCTGGCAGCCCGTCGAGGACTACTACAACATGCAGCAGCCCAAGCCCAAGGGCGAGAACCTCAACTGGGGCTCCGTCTACATCGACCTGGACTGCAAGCCGTACCAGGAGAACGGAACCGAGGTCTGGAAGTCGGTCCGCCGCGTCGCCGACGCCGGTGGCGACTCCACCAAGGCCCCGGTCTGCGGCGTCGAGACGAACTCGAAGTTCAACACCATCCGGAACTTCACCAAGTTCATCCACGAGGGCGACCACCTGATGCCGTCCAACGACAGCTCCTCCACTGCCGCCGTCCGCGGCGACGGCTCGGGCGCGACCGTCGTGCACACCAACAGCACCGCGACCGAGAAGACCGTCGTGCTCGACCTCTCCCGCTTCGGCACCATCGCCGACACCGCGACGGTCACCCCGTACGTCACCACGAAGGCCTCCTCGGCCGCCGCTCCCACGAGCAACGCCCTGGTCGCCAAGACGCCGGTGAGCGTCGACCGCATCTCGCGCACCGCCACGATCACCGTGCCCGCCAAGTCGGTCACGAGCTTCTCGATCGACGGAGTCTCGGGAGTCGCCGACTCCGCCCCCGCCCTGCGCGACGGCCACCGCTACCAGCTGGTCGGCACCCAGAGCGGCAAGGCCCTGACCGGCAACCCCTCGGGCGCCGCGACCACGATCACCGGCCTCGCCACCGATTCCGCCACGGCCGCCAAGCAGACCTGGACGGTCCGCGAGGTCGCCGCCGGCGAGCGCGAGGCCACCCGCCGCGTCGTCCTCGTCAACGGCGACGGACGCGTGCTCGGAGCCACGACCGCCGGCACCGACCTGCGCTCGCTGTCCGTCGACGCGGCGAAGACGACCGCCGCGACCCGCTGGATCGTCAACACCACCGACGGCGTGAACTTCTCGCTCGTCAACGAGTCGATCGCCCAGTCGCTCGACGTGAACGGCGGCTCCAGTGCCGACAACGCGTCGGTCGGCGTCTACACCTCCAACGGCGGAGCGAACCAGTCGTGGTCCCTCCGCGACCTCGCGCCGACCGCCGGCCAGACGATCGCCGTCCGCACCACCGCGGGCGTCGCTCCGACCCTGCCCGCGAGCATCACCCCGCAGTACTCCTGGGGAGCCGGCGCACCGCTCGCCGTCACCTGGCAGCGCCCCGCCGACTCGGCGTACGGCGCGACCGGCCGCGTCGAGGTGCCCGGCACCGCGACCGACCTCTACGGCCAGACGATCACGGTCACCGCGCTCGTCGACGTCGGCGGACTGACCGCGACCGACCCCGTGTCGGTCACGGCCGCCGCGGGCGCCTCGGTCGCCGGAGTGAAGGCCTCGGCCCCGACGACGGTCCCCGCCCGCGTGGGCGCCTCGGCCAGCACCTTCCCGGTGCCGGTCGTCTGGGACTGGACGCCGCTCACCACCGCCTCCCTCGCCCGGGCCGGGCAGGTGACGGTCTCGGGAACGGCGACCGCCGACGGCGCGACGCTCCCCGCCACGCTCACGGTGCTCGTCACCACGGGCACGCTCCGCAACTTCAACCCGGACGCCGGCATCGTCGCGACCGCGTCGTCGTCGGAGTCGGGCTACGGACCGGAGCGCACCCGCAACGGCGTCGACGGCGACAAGGGCTGGTCGAACTGGACCAACGGCACCAAGGCCGCGCAGAGCTCGCTGACCTACACCTTCCCCTCGACCCACCAGGTCGAGAAGGTGTCGGTGCAGTTCCTCGCCGACGGCGGCACCAGCTGGGCGCAGACCTACCAGCTGCAGTACCAGGCCGCCGACAGCACGACCTGGACCGCGGTCCCCGGCTACGAGTCGGCCGTGGCCCTCGCGTCGCCGGCCGGCGGAACGGCTCCGACCCTGGTCGCGTCGTTCGCGCCCGTCACGGCCAAGGCCTTCCGCGTCGTGATGAACGCCTACGACAACACGCACCTGATCGTGGCCGAGACCAAGCTCTACGAGTCGGTCGCCTCGCCCGCCGCGGTCGCCACCCTGGGCGCCCTGCGCGTCGGAGGAGCCGGCATCGCCGGGTTCGACCCGGCCCGCACCTCCTACGCGGTCACCGTCGAGGGCACGGCGATGCCGGTGATCGGAGCAGTGGCGACCGACTCGGCGGCCACCGTGCGGATCACCCAGCCGACGACGGCGAACGGCGGAGTCGCGACCATCGCGGTCCGCGCGGCCGACGGCTCCGTCACCTCGACCACGACGGTGACGGTGACCCTGAAGGCGCCCGCCGCCCTCGCGGTCGCGGTCACGGCGACCACCCGCTGCATCGCCGGCAAGGTGACGCTCACCGTCGCGGCGAAGAACGAGTCCGGCGTGCCGGTCTCGATGACCATCGCGACGCCCTCCGGGTCGAAGCAGGTCACCGGAGTCGCGCCCGGCGCGAGCGGCAGCGCCGCGTTCACCACGCGCGCGGCCTCGGTGCCGGCCGGCCAGGCCACCGTCACCGCGACGGGCACGGTCGACGGCAAGCAGGTCACCTCGGTGGCGACGGGAGCGTACGCGGCCCGCAGCTGCTGACGCCCCCTTTGACACGGACCGCCTCCGCCCCTCCGGGGACGGGGGCGGTCCGTCGTTCATCGGGAGCGGCGCTGCGGGGGCGGCACGTCGCGGGATCCCGATGCGCCCGCGGCGCGGGCTACTCGATCAGCATGGATCCGTGCCGGTCGGGCGGCCGCACACCTCCGCGCCGGTGGAGCGACCGCGCACCCCCATGCCGGTCGACCAGCCGCGGCACGCGGAGTATCGAGACCCCGCTCAGTGCCCCGCGGCCGTCTCGTCGCGGGAGCGCAGGCGCGAGACGCCCATCACGACGGCCGCGATGACCAGACCCAGCACGAGGCCGAAGATCATCGAGACGAAGGTGTCGGCCAGCCACACGACGACCGGGCCCGCGCCCTCGACCGCGTGGGTGACGACGTGCACGAGGTCGTACGGACCGTGCCACACCGTCTCGGCGAGGTTCGCGACGACGAGGTGCCCGCCGACCCAGAGCATGGCGAGCGTCCCGATGATGCTGATCGCGCGGAACACGACCGGCATCGACGCGACGATCCTCGCCCCGGTGCGCCGCACGCCGCGGGCCGCGTTCTTCATCAGGCGCAGGCCCACGTCGTCGATCTTCACGAGCAGCGCGACGGCGCCGTAGACGAGCACGGTCATCCCGAGCCCGACGACCAGGAGCGCGCCGAGCGTGGGCCAGATCCCGAAGTCGGGGTCGAGGCCGTCGAGCGCGATCAGCATGATCTCGGTGCTCAGGATGAGGTCGGTGCGGATGGCGCCGAAGACGAGCTTCTTCTCGTCGCGCGCCTCCGTCTCGTGGCCGCCGTGCGAGACGCCGAACCACTCGAGCACCTTCTCCGCCCCCTCGAAGCAGAGGAACGCGCCGCCGAGGATGAGCAGGTACGGCAGCACCTGCGGCGCGAACGCCGAGAGCAGCAGCGCCAGCGGGATGATGATGACGAACTTGTTGAACAGGCTCCCCAGCGCGATCCGCCCGACCACCGGCAGCTCCCGCGCGGGCGTGAGGCCCTGCACGTACTGCGGGGTGACGGCCGCGTCGTCGATCACGACGCCCGCCGTCTTGGCGCTCGCCTTCAGGGCGGCGGTGAGGATGTCATCGACAACCGCGAGCAGGCCGACCGACATGTGCGTCTCCTTGGAGGTCCGGGGTGAGAGGGCTCACAGTATCGCGAGCGCCGCGGTCGAGCGGGCACGGGGAGGGGCGTGGGTGCGGCAGAGGGGGTCCGGTGCAGGGGATCTCGATACGGAGGCGGGGCCGGCTCCTCGATCAGCGTGAAGGGCGGGCGGGCTCCGCGGGCCGGCTCCGCGGAAGCGTCAGGCGGCGGGGGCCGGGCCGGTGCTCTCGCGGACGATGAGGCGGGTCGGCACGAGCGAGACGCCGGTGCGCTCGCCCGACTCGAGCTCGCGCAGGAGGATGTCGACCGAGCGGCGGCCCGTGTCCCCGAAGAACTGGCGCACCGTCGTCAGCGGCGGCCAGAAGCTCGCCGACTCCTGCATGTCGTCGAAGCCCGCGACGCTCACCTCGCCGGGCACGGCGCGTCCGGCCTCGTGCAGGGCGCGCAGCACGCCGAGCGCCATCTGGTCGTTGGCGGCGAAGATCGCGGTGACCTCCGGATCGGCGGCGAGCTGCTTGCCGAGGCGGTAGCCGGAGTCGGTGGACCAGTCGCCGACCAGCACCTCCGGCACCGGGGCGCCGCGCTCGATCAGGGTCGACTCCCACGCCTCGTGGCGGCGCTCGGCGGAGTAGGAGCGGTCGGGGCCGGCGATGTGGTGCACGGTGCGGTGTCCGAGTCCGAGCAGGTGCTCGACGGCCTGGCGGGCGCCCGACATCTGGTCGGTGTCGACCACCGGGTACTTCTCGCCGCCGGCGGAGTCGACGACCACCACGGGCAGGTCCGGCGGGAGGACGATGTCGGCCTCGTCGAGCAGGTGCGCCTCGACGATGATGATGACGCCGTCGACCGCCTCCTCGCTCAGCCGGTGGAACGCGACCGACACCTCGCCCTGGGTGGGGTGGGAGACGGGGATGAGGGTGATCGAGTAGCCCGCGTCGGCGGCCGCGATCGCGATGGCGTCGAGGGTGCGCATGTTGCCGAACGAGGACAGCGTGAACATGATCACGCCGATGCTGTGGAAGCGGCCCGTCCGCAGGGCCCGCGCCGCGCTGTTGGGCCGGTAGCCGAGGGCCCGCATCGCCTCGAGGACCCGCTCGCGCGTCTCGCCGTCGACGTTCTGCTTGCCGTTCGACACCCGCGAGACCGTCTGGCCCGAGACGTTCGCGCGCCGGGCCACGTCGGCCATCGAGACGCCGCGTCGCGGCCGGGTGGACGGGGACGGGCGGTCGGTCTCGAGTGACATGGGCTTCCCTTTATAGCGCGCCGCCCGTCAGCCGTGGTGCATCGTGCGCCGAACCGTGACGCAGGAACAGTCGCGGGTGGCGACGTGGACATGCTACGGTGACGCTCTGCCATGTTGACGTGAACATGACGGGCCCGCACTACTCCCCGAACGGAATCCCATGACGACGACGTCTCCCCCCGTCCCGCTGAGCGAGGTCGCCCCTCCGGCGTCCCCCCTCGCGGCCCCGAAGTCGCGGGCGAAGAGCGAGTGGAAGGGCCTGGCGTTCGTCGCCCCCTTCCTCGTCGTCTTCCTCCTGGTCTTCATCGCCCCGGTCGTCTACTCGATCTACCTCAGCCTCTTCCGCGAGCAGCTGGTGGGCGGCAACTCCTTCGTCGGCTTCGCGAACTACGCCGCGATCTTCACCGACCCGAACTTCTGGGAGGGCTTCGGCCGCGTCCTGCTGTTCCTCGTCGTGCAGGTCCCCGTGATGCTCGTGCTGGCCCTCGTCGCGGCCCTCGCGATCGACAGCGGGCGCCTCCACGGCACCGGCTTCTTCCGCATCGTGGTCTTCCTCCCCTACGCCGTCCCCGCGGTCGTCGCGGTGCTGATGTGGGGCTTCATCTACGGCGACAACTTCGGCCTGGCCGCGAACGTCAACGACCTGCTCGGCTCCGACGTCGTCCAGCCCTTCTCGCGCGACTGGATCCTCGCCTCGATCGGCAACATCGTCACGTGGGAGTTCGTGGGCTACAACATGCTCATCTTCTACTCCGCGCTGAAGACGATCCCCGGCGAGCTCTACGAGGCGGCCGAGATCGACGGCGCCGGCCCGATGCGCGTCATCCGCTCGATCAAGCTGCCCGCCCTGCGCGGCGCGATCGTCATCGCCACGATCTTCTCGATCATTGGCAGCTTCCAGCTGTTCAACGAGCCGAACATCCTCCGGACGCTGGCGCCGAACATCATCACCACCTACTTCACCCCGAACATGTACGCCTACAACCTGTCCTTCGCCGGTCAGCAGTACAACGCGTCGGCCACGGTCGCCATCGTCATGGGCGTGATCACCGCGGTGATCGCCTACGTCGTGCAGCTCCGCGGCGCGCGGAAGGAGAACTGATGGCCCTCGCGACCGCTCCCCGGACGCCCGCCCGCGCCCCGAAGCGCCCGGCCGCCCGCCGCGGCTCCTCGGTGCAGCCCAAGAAGTCGATCGCCTTCACCCTGCTGATGTCGGTCTTCATCCTCTACAGCCTCGTGCCGCTGGCCTGGCTGGTCATCAACGCGACGAAGACGCAGGCCGGCCTGCTCTCGAGCTTCGGCCTCTGGTTCGACGGCGACTTCGTCTTCTTCCAGAACATCGCCGACACCCTCAGCTACCGCGACGGGATCTTCCTCCGCTGGCTCGGCAACACCCTGCTCTACGTCGTCGTCGGCGCCGGAGGAGCGACGCTCCTGGCCACGCTCGCCGGCTACGGCCTCGCGAAGTTCCGCTTCACGGGTCGCAAGGCGGTCTTCGCCGTGGTGCTCGGAGCGATCGCGGTCCCCGGCACGGCCCTCGCCGTCCCGACGTTCCTCATGTTCAGCCAGCTCGGCCTGACCAACACCCCGTGGGCGATCATCATCCCCTCGCTGATCAGCCCGTTCGGCCTGTACCTGGTGTGGGTCTACGCGGTGGAGTCGGTGCCCACCGAGCTGCTCGAAGCGGCGCGGATGGACGGGGCGGGCGAGTTCCGCACCTTCTTCACCATCTCCATCCGCCTCCTCGCCCCCGGCATCGTGACCGTGCTGCTGTTCTCGGTCGTCGCGACCTGGAACAACTACTTCCTCCCGCTGATCATGCTGAGCGACCCCACCTGGTACCCGCTCACCGTCGGCCTCAACCAGTGGAACGCGCAGGCCACCGGCGTCAGCGCGCAGCCGATCTACAACCTCGTGATCACGGGCTCGCTCCTCACGATCATCCCCATCGTCGTCGCCTTCCTCGGACTCCAGCGCTTCTGGCAGTCCGGCCTGAGCGCCGGCAGCGTCAAGGGCTGAGCCCTCCCCCTACCCATCCCCCGGCCGGAGCGTCCTGCCCCGTCCACAGCACCCGCAGCACGAAGAAGTGAAGGGAAACACCACCATGAAGATCGCCCGTTCCGCCCTCAGGCGGACCCTGACGGTCGCGGCCGTCGCGGCCCTGGCCGCCGGCTCCCTCGCGGCCTGCTCGTCCACCTCCGGTGGCGGCACGACCACGAGCGCCGGCTCCGCCGCCGACCTCGACTCCGCCCTCGAGGCCGGTGGCAAGATCACGTACTGGAGCTGGACCCCCAGCGCCGAGGCGCAGGTCGCCGCGTTCGAGAAGGCCTACCCCAAGGTCGACGTCGAGCTCGTCAACGCCGGCACCAACAAGGACGAGTACACCAAGCTCGAGAACGCGATCAAGGCCGGCTCGGGCGCCCCCGACGTCGTCCAGATCGAGTACTACGCCATGCCGCAGTTCGCGCTGTCGGACTCGCTCCTCGACCTGTCGCAGTACGGCATGGGCGACCTCGAGGACAAGTACTCCGCCTCCACCTGGGGCAGCGTCAACATCGACGGCAAGCTCGTCGGACTCCCGCAGGACTCGGGCCCCATGGCGCTGTTCTACAACAAGACCGTCTTCGACCAGTACGGCATCGCCGTCCCCGCCACCTGGGACGAGTACGTCGCCGCGGCCGAGAAGCTGCACACCGCCGACCCGTCGAAGTACATCACCGCCGACACCGGCGACGCCGGCTTCGCGACCAGCATGATCTGGCAGGCGGGCGGCGAGCCGTTCACCACCGACGGCACGGACGTGAAGATCGACCTCGCCGACGAGGGCACCGCCAAGTGGACCGGCGTCTGGAACCAGCTCGTCGAGAAGAAGCTGCTCTCGGACACCCCCGCCTGGGGCGACGAGTGGTACAAGGGCCTCGCCGACGGCTCCATCGCCTCGCTGGTGACCGGCGCCTGGATGCCCGGCGTGCTGGAGTCCAGCGTCCCCGACGCCTCCGGCGACTGGGCCGTCGCGCCGATCCCGACCTACGACGGCACCGCCGTCAGCGCCGAGAACGGCGGTGGCGGCCAGTCCGTCACCAAGCAGAGCGAGAACCCGGCGCTGGCCGCCGCGTTCCTGCGCTGGCTGAACAGCGACCAGGCCTCGGTCGACGTCTTCCTGCAGAGCGGCGGATTCCCGTCGACCACGGCCGACCTCGACAGCTCGGACTTCACCGGTCAGGAGTCGGAGTACTTCGGCGGCCAGAAGATCAACGAGGTGCTGACCCAGGCCTCGAAGGACGTCCGCTCCGGCTGGTCGTACCTGCCCTACCAGGTCTACGCGAACAGCGTCTTCGGCGACACCGTCGGCCAGGCGTACGCCAACGGCACCAGCCTCGACCAGGGCCTCGCCGACTGGCAGAGCAAGCTCGTCCAGTACGGCAACGCGCAGGGCTTCACCGTCTCGGAGTAGCACCACTGCTCGACGCGGGGCCGGCCGGATCGCTCCGGTCGGCCCCGCGTCGTTCTCACGCTCGGACACTCCGGGCACCGATCCTGAGGGGGATCCAGATGACCACCGCTCCCGAGAGCCGCTTCGCCATCGGCACCGCCGACTTCGAGCTCGACGGCCGCCCGCACCGCATCCTGTCGGGGGCGCTGCACTACTTCCGCATCCACCCGGACCTCTGGGCCGACCGGATCCGCAAGGCCCGCCTGATGGGCCTGAACACCATCGAGACCTACGTCGCCTGGAACGCGCACGAGCCGCGCCGCGGCGAGTGGCGCGAGGACGCCGGGCTCGACCTGGGCCGCTTCCTCGACCTGATCGCCGCCGAGGGCATGCACGCGATCGTGCGCCCCGGCCCCTACATCTGCGCGGAGTGGGACAACGGCGCCCTCCCGGCCTGGCTGTTCCGCGACCCCGAGGTGGGCGTGCGCCGCTCGGAGCCGAACTACCTCGCCGCGGTCAGCGACTACCTGCGCCGCGTGTACTCGATCGTGGCTCCGCGCCAGATCGATGCCGGCGGGCCCGTGGTCCTCGTGCAGATCGAGAACGAGTACGGCGCGTACGGCTCCGACAAGGAGTACCTGGCCGAGCTCGTGCGGGTGACCCGCGACTCCGGCATCACGGTGCCGCTGACCACCATCGACCAGCCCACTCCGCAGATGCTCGCCGACGGCAGCCTGCCGGGCCTGCACCTCACCGGGTCGTTCGGCTCGCGGACCACGGAGCGCCTCGCGACGCTGCGCGAGTTCCAGCCCACCGGGCCGCTGATGTGCATGGAGTTCTGGTGCGGCTGGTTCGACGACTGGGGCACCCAGCACCACACGACGGACGCCGACGCCTCCGCCCAGGAGCTCGACACCCTGCTCGCGGCCGGCGGCTCGGTCAACATCTACATGTTCCACGGCGGCACCAACTTCGGCCTGACCAGCGGCGCGAACGACAAGGGCCGCTACGCCGCGATCACGACGAGCTACGACTACGACGCCCCGCTCGACGAGGGCGGCGACCCGACCGCGAAGTTCTGGGCGTTCCGCGACGTCATCGCGCGCTACGCGCCGGTGCCGGAGGAGGTGCCCGCGGTGCGCCCGCCGGCCCCCGCCCTGACCGCTCCGCTCGTCCCCGGCCCGGCGCTCCTCGGCCTCGGCCAGGCGTTCGGACCGGCCGCGCACCTCGACGCGATGGCCAGCTTCGACGACCTCGGCCACGACGACGGCTTCGTGCTCTTCACGACGACGCTCGACGGCTCCTCCGCTCCGGCCCGCCTCGTGGTGGGCGAGGAGGTGCGCGACCGCGCCTGGGTGCTGCTGGACGGCGTGCCGGTGGGCGTGCTGGCGCGCGACCACCACGAGCGGGCGCTGACTCTGCCGAGCGGACGCGGCGAGCTCGCGATCCTGGTCGAGAACCAGGGCCGGGTGAATTACGGCACACGCATCGGCGAGCACAAGGGCCTGATCGGAGGCGTGACGCTCGACGGCGCCCCGCTGACCGGCTGGGCGGCGCGTGCCCTCGCGCTGGAGTGCCTCCCCGACCTGGCCGTCGCGGCGCCGGCGTTCTCGGCCGGACCGCAGCTCGCCTCCGGCTCGTTCGATCTCGACGAGCAGGCCGACCTCTACGTGGACACGCTGCACTGGGGCAAGGGACTGGTCTGGGTGAACGGCTTCCTCCTCGGGCGCTACTGGCGCCGCGGACCGCAGCGGACGCTGATCGTCCCCTCGCCGGTCACCCGCGCCGGCCGCAACCGCGTCGTGGTGCTGGAGCTGGAGGGCATCGCCGAGCCGGAGATCCGCCTGCTCGCGGGAGCCGAGCTCGGGCACACGGAGATCTGAGCGGCGGAGCGGAGGCGGCGGGAGCGGCCGTCGGAGGCGTGGGCTCGGAGTTCCGGGCTCCGTTGTGCGAGTGGGGCCGGGCCGACTCCGATCCGCACGCGCTGCCGGACCGCCTCCGGTCTACGGGTGCCACCGGGCCGCCTCCGTCCTGCGGGCGGCGCCGGGCCTCCTCCGGGACGCGGGGCTCTGCTAGCCTCAGGCGCCCCGGTGCGGCGCCGGCGGGCGAAGGGGGAGACATGATGTCCAAGACACTGCTGCGCACGACTCTGATGGGAGGCGCGCTGCTGCTCGCCCTCTCGGGCTGCGCGGGGACCGCGACGAGCGGATCGACCCTCCGCCCGTTCACTCCGACGCTCCCCTCGTCGTCGGCCGCCCCGTCCGCCACCGCGACGGCCGCCGCCCCTGCCGCCGACACCGCTCAGAAGACCAGCGAGCAGGTGGCCGCCGTGCTGACCGGCGTGCAGTTCGTGCCCGGCGAGTACGCGAGCATCCAGGAGATGCTCGACTCGATCTACCCCGGCCTCACCGCGACCGACGCGAGCTGCCTCTCGCCGTTCGGCCTGGGCTGGGACACCGCGCAGCCCGCCGCCGGACTCTCGTACGGCACCAGCGCCGACCGCTCCATGACCGCCGTCGTGTCGAGCACCGGCACCGCCGACGCGGCCGCCTCGCTCCTCGCGAGCGCCACCGACGCGACCACGCGCTGCGCCTCCGGCTCGACGCTCTTCGCGATGCAGGGCGTGCCGGTCGAGACGACCGTCGAGCGCACCGAGCAGACGCTGACCGGCGCCGACGAGACGCTCGGCTGGAAGGTGTCCGGAGCCGTGGGCGGCAAGCCGTTCTCGCTCGTGGGCATCACCGCGCGCGTCGGCGGCGACGCGGTCGCGCTCGTGGGCTGGGACCCGACGACGAACACCTCGTACGTCCCGCGCGCGATGCAGCTCGTGGTCGACGGGCTGTAGGGCGCTGGGCGCTGGACGCTGGGCGCTGGACGCTGGACGCTCTGAGCTCTGGCTCTGAGCTCTGAGTCCTGCGCTCGGCCGTCCTCCCCTCCGCGAGAGTCCAGGAGTTGTCGCACTCGACGCCGAGTGCGACAACTCGTGAACAGTGGGCGGACGATCGGGCCGAGCGCCTGAGCTCAGAGCGCTGGTCGCTGCGCGTTGGGCTTCGGGCTTCGGGCTTCGGGCTTCGACGCTCGCTCCTCCGCGAGAGTCCAGGAGTCGTCGCACTCGACGCTGAGTGCGACAACTCTTGAACAGTGGGCGCGGGTCGAGCGCCGGGGCGGAGCGGGCACTGGGCACCGGGCACCTCCCGGGCTTCGGGCACCCCGCACACGGCGCGGGAGCGCGCCTCAGGCCAGCCAGGAGAGGGTGCCGCCGTGGGCGGCCGCGCTCGCGAGCGGGACGCCGTCGGCGGCGAGCAGGAACGGGGTCGGCTCGGGAGCCGTGCGGTCCCCGCGCGCGGCGACGAGGTGCGGGAGCAGCGCCTCCGCCTCGAGCGTCACCAGGCTCGCGCCGCGATCGGCGACCGTCGCCAGGACGCTCTCGCGCGCGGCCCACGGAAGGTAGACCAGGGTCCCGAGCGAGACGACGACCGTCCGCAGACCCGGCGGCACCGCGTCGAGCAGGGCGGGCAGCTCGGCGGCCGCATCGCCCGCGACGATCGTGGGCGGGTCGTCCTGCAGAGTCTCCACGGCCGAGCGGAGCCGCGCGGTCCGCTCCGGACGGTCGGGCGGGAGCAGTGCCTCCAGCCAGGCGACGTCCTCGGGCGAGCGGACGTCGAGCGGCGCCAGATCGAGCCCCCGGCGCCACGCGACGACCGGCAGCCGCGCCGGCGCCGCGCCTCCGCTCACCGCGCACCGCAGCAGAGGCGCGCCCGACCCGAGCCTCGCCTCGCCGTCGCTCGCCGTGAAGGCGTAGGAGTACCGCTCCGGCGCCAGGCAGAGCCCTGCGGAGGCGCCGATCTCGACGAGCGCCACCGGCTCACCGGGCTCCGTGATCCGCTCCAGCGCCGCGACCAGGGGCGCGCACCGCAGCGCCTCGTTGGTCTGCGTCCTCCGCTCCGCCGCCACCGGCGCCACCCGCGCCCATTCGCTCCGGAGCCACGCGGCGAATCCGGCGCCGTCGACGTCGGGCACGCCGAGCAGCCGCGCGACCGAGAAGAGCAGGGACGGCTGCCGGTGCTGCGCGGGCAGCTCGTCGATCAGGGCGAGGAGGCGCGCATCCTCCGCGACGGCGAGCGCCCACTCGACCTGCCGCTCGGAGGTCTGCGCGAGCTCGACGGCGGCGCGGCGGAAGCGGTCGGCGGAGGAGGGCATGCCTCCATCCTGAGGGAGCGGCGGAACGGTGCCTGCAGGCGGGCGCAGGACCTGCGCGCCGGGCGACGGCCCCGCCCCCGCGGATGTCGGTGGTCGCCGGTAGAACGGACTCATGTCCGACACCGCTCCGAGCCCCGCGTCCGCGCAGGTCCGCGAGCGGCGCCTGCTCGACATCCGGCGGATCTACGCCGAGCCGGCCGCGCTCGAGCTGCCCCGCGGGCAGGAGGTCGTGGCGCGCTGGCCGGGCGCCGAGATCGTTCCCGTCGAGTCGCACTGGCTGATCCCGGAGGTGCACGGCGACGAGGCGAACGTCGCGCGCTGGGTGCGCATCAAGACGGAGGCGCTCGTGCTCGGGGTGAAGAAGTCGCTCGTCACGCGCCCGAACGGCCGCTCGGCCGACTTCATCGCCCCCTCCACCGCCAACGGCTGCGCCATGGCGTGCGTCTACTGCTACGTGCCGCGGAGGAAGGGCTACAGCAACCCGATCACGCTCTTCACGAACATCGAGCAGATCCAGCGCCACCTCGCCCGGCACATCGCCAAGCAGGGCCCCAAGGCCGAGGCGAACCAGCGCGACCCGGAGGCCTGGGTCTACGACATCGGCGAGAACAGCGACTGCTCCGTCGACGCGCTGCTGAGCGAGAACGTCCGCGACCTCTGCGAGCTGTTCCGGATGTCGCCCACCGCCAAGGCGTCCTTCGCGACCAAGTACGTCAACCGCGAGCTCCTCGAGTGGGACCCGCTCGGGCGCACGCGCATCCGGTTCTCGCTGATGCCCGCCGAGACGGCGAAGGTCACCGACATCCGCACCTCGCCGATGGCCGAGCGGATCGCGGCGATCAACGACTTCGTCGACGCCGGCTACGAGGTGCACGTCAACTTCTCGCCCGTGATCCTCACCGAGACCTGGCAGCAGGACTGGACCGAGCTCTTCGACCAGCTCGACGCCGCCCTCCACCCGCGGGCGAAGGCGCAGCTCGCGGCCGAGGTGATCCTCCTCACCCACAACGAGGGCCTGCACGAGGTGAACCTCGGCTGGCACCCCAAGGCGGAGTCGCTGCTCTGGCAGCCGGGACGCCAGGAGCAGAAGGTCTCCGAGAACGGCGCCGTCAACATCCGCTACCGACGCGACCTCAAGCGCGCGGCCCTCGACCGCTTCCGCGCCCTCCTCGCCGAGCGCCTCCCCTACTGCCGCGTCCGCTACGCCTTCTGAGCGCCGAGACGGCGGCGTGACGACTCGCTCAGAAGCGCTCCTCCCCCTCCCGGCCGCACACGCCGAGACACCGCCGTCTCGCCGGGACACCACCGCCGAGGCGGCGTCTCGCGCACGAGCGCGCCGTCTCGACGCAGCCGCACCGCCCACCGGCGGCACCCCGCAACTGAGCCTCGGAGTCGCCCGGCTGGGAGTCCGCCCGGCGGCCGGGGCCACTGCTTCGCATTCCGGATAGCGGCACGTGCGCTCCGAACGAGGGGCGTACTTTCGGAGAACAGCCGGAGGGACGGCCCGACCGTCCGACTCCACGGGCCTGCAGAGCAGGCGTCAGCGGGGATCGACGGCTCGGCGCGACGGCATCCGGGCTCGACATCCCGGAGCCCGGCACCCCCGATCGACACTCCGGACACTCGACTCGGCGGCACAGCACACCCCGGGTCCTGCTCCCCACGAACACCCCCCACCATCTCGCACTCCCCCTCCCGGCGGCACTCGCCGGCGCACCCCACCGTCGCGGCCGGCACCCGCGACACAGCACAGAACGGCGGCACGCACCATGGGCGCTCTCCTCTACGGCACTCCCCCCACCTCGCATGAGATCGACGACCGCGCGCTCGCGCACCTCCAGATCGTCATGATCAACAAGTTCCGCCGCGACGAGGCGTTCGCCTTCCAGCTCGACGCCTCGAGCGCGCACGGCACCGGACGCCAGACGCTCTGGCTGCACCCGACCATCCCCCTCCAGTTCTCGTTCCACGGAAGCCGCATGCCGGCGATCAACGCCACCTGGGTGCGCGCACTGATGGAGGAGGCCAACAGCGGCCGGGGCCTGCGGATCGTCACCGAGCCGGCGCAGCAGCCCGAGTCCTCCGGGCTCACGCACGCTGCCTGAGCGCGCCGTGTCCAGGCGCGACGACGACGAGCCGATGGAGGTCACCGACTTCGTCGAGCTCGCCGGTGCGGGGCACGACGACGCGGGCTTCGAGTGCTCCTCCACTGTCGACGGTGTGACGGGCGCGCTCTGCGTGCTGCCCGACTCCCTGGTGCTGCGGAGCGCCGGCACCGGCGACTCGACCCGCGTCGGCACCCGCGACATCCGCTCCTGGCGGGCCACTCCGGCCGGCGCCACCTTCTCGCTCGCCGTGGAAGCCGGAGCGCGGCACACCGTGGTGCTGCTCACGCAGTTCCAGGCGGCGACCGTCCAGGCCATGACCCGCGCCGCCGGACCCGCGACTGGTTTATCCGCTTAACGAATTCCCCGTTCGGGGCACGCGGTGAGGAGCGCTCCTCGTGCAACCCTGATCGGGATGAACGAGAAGGACGAGGTCATGCGCTCCGACATCGGAGGGCGTGACATCGAGCAGGCGCGGGCCCTCTTCGAGCAGTCGTACAACGGGCACCGCTTCGTCGTCGAGCCCGGCGAGGACTTCTCGTACCGCTACACCTCCGTCGGCGACGGCGATGTGACGCTCCGCGGCAGCCAGTTCGCCGGCTCCGTGCAGGGCTCGATCCAGACCGAGGGCGAGTACGTCGTCTCGTGGCTGACCGCCGGCGCGGGCGTCACCGATCTCGACGGCGACGCGGTGACCCTCGGATTCGGGAAGCCGGCGATCTTCGTCAACGACCGCCCCAGCCGGTTCGAGTTCCACGACTACCGCCAGAACCTCATCCACTTCGACGGCGCGTACCTCGAGGGCATCGCGGAGGAGGTCGAGGGCACCCGCGGCCCCCTCCTCTTCGACACGACCTCACGGCCCGAGGGCGCGGCGCTGCGGCGCTGGTCGGCGACCGTCGCGACGGTCGCTCGGGTGATCTACGACGCCGACAGCTCGCCGCTGCTGCGCCGCGAGGCCGACCGCGCGGTCGCCGTCGCCCTGCTCGAGACCTTCCCGCACTCGACGCTGGACACCCCCGGCGACCTCCGAGTACCCCGCTCGGGGCGCCTCCGCCAGGCGATCGAGTACATGTACGAGCACGCCCACGAGCCGCTCCGGACCGAGCAGATCGCCGACGCGGCGGGCATCGGCCTGCGGGCGCTGCAGACCGAGTTCCGGCGCGAGTTCGGCTTCACCGCGGTCGACTACCTGCGGCGGATCCGGCTGGACGGCGTGCAGAAGGAGCTGCGGGCGGGCGAGTCCGGAGTCGTCAGCGTCAGCGAGGTCGCACGGCGCTGGGGCTTCGCGCACCTCGGCCGGTTCTCGGCCTCGTACGCCCACCGCTTCGGCGAGCGCCCCAGCACCACGCTCGACACCTGAGGCGTCAGAGGTAGTCGGTCCCGCCGTCGTCCTCGCTGTCGTCGCCCTCGCCGCGCGGCTGCACGGTCGGCCGCGCGGGCTGGAGCCGTCGGGTCTTCTCGCGCATCGACTCCACCGCCTCCGGATCGTCGAGGTCGACGCCGCGGTCGAGCGCCGGGCTGGTGAAGAGCTGGCTGGCCGGTCCGACCAGGAGACGGGTCTCGCCTCGCAGCCCCTCGTCCGAGAGCGACGGCACCACGACCAGGTCCGACTTCCCCACGTTCGCCAGCGCCTGCGCGTACTCGACGACCGCCGAGCACACCTCGTCGCCCAGCAGCACGAATCCGCTCGCGTAGTACAGCTTCTGCATCTCGCCCTCCCCTGGATCCCGGACCG
>NZ_PSVU01000057.1:0-21214 GCF_002932515.1 Rathayibacter sp. AY1D5 | reverse complement strand
GACGAGGTGTGCTCGGCGGTCGTCGAGTACGCGCAGGCGCTGGCGAACGTGGGGAAGTCGGACCTGGTCGTGGTGCCGTCGCTCTCGGACGAGGGGCTGATCGGGGACGGCGGGCGGGCCCGGTGGAGTCGGGCCAGCCGCCTCAGCCGGCCGAGCGGATCCCTCCGGTCGGACCCCAGGCGACTCCGGTGCCGCCCGCGTCGCCCTGGTAGTCGTCGGGCGAGAGGGTCATGCCGCTCGCGATGAAGTCGGCGGTCGCCGCGCAGTCCGTGACGACGACGTCGCCGTCGGAACGCGCGAGCCCGTAGAGGCAGACGGACTCGTCGGCGAGCTCCGCGGCCGAGAAGGAGTCGAGGCTGAGGGTGGCGAAGTAGTCGACTCCGACGATGCTGCCCAGGTAGCGCGTCGGCCCCCAGTGGAAGACGCGGAGGCTCGCGAGGGTCGACAGCGGGCGCGTGGCGACGTCGTCGGGGACGGCCCAGGGCTCGGTGAAGACCTCCAGCGACGGGCGAGGGGCCAGCGCGACGGAGGCGGCCGTGCCGAGGGCGGCGAGCCCGAGCACGGCGACGAGGGCGGCGATCACCCCGAGGCGGCGGCGCGGGCGGGGCGTGGCGGAGGTGCGGGAGGCGGCGTCGTCGCCTCCGGTGGTCTCGCCGGTCTCGTCCCCACCGGTCCGGTCGCTCGCCGTCCCGCGGCCGATCCGGCCCTGGGCCGCTGCGGGGTCGACGGGCGCGGCCAGTCCCGCGACCGCGGCGTCGAGCGCCTCCTCCCGCTCGCGGAGCTGCGCGCGCAGCAGTGCCAGCTCCTCGAGCGCCGCGGGGTCCGCCTCCGCGCTGAACGCCCGGCGCTCGAGCGCGGCCCGCTGCCTCCGCTCCTCCGGCGACGCGCCGTCGCGGCGCCGCTGCAGGGCGGCCCGGCCCCGACCGCGACCGCCCAGGGCCGCGTCGAGCGCCTCCTCCGTCGCGGGATCGAGCTCGTCGAGCAGCCTCGCCGCGCGCGCAGGCGTGACCGCGGTGCCGACGGACGCCGGCACGTCAGCCCCGGTCGCGGACGGCGCGCGCCAGCGACTCGAGGCGCTCCCGGTACTCCGGCCACCACTCCTCCGGCACCGGCGGGAGGTTGTCGCCGGGCGTCCGGAGCCCGACCCGCCCGTCGATCAGCTCGCGGACGATGTCGGCGTGGCCCGCGTGCCGGTGCGTCTCCGCGGTGATGTGGACGAGGATCCGGTGCAGCGTCACGTCGCGGTTCGTCCACCAGGGGACCTGCCCGGGAGCATCGAGCGGGAGGGCCGCGACCGTCGCGTCGGAGTGGGCCCACACGCGGCGGTACAGCGCGACGACGTCGGCCGTCGACTCGTCGGCCGTCGCCCACATGTCCGAGTTCGGCTCCGACTCGTCCTCCATCCACGGCATCGGCTCCGGGAACGGCCGCCCGAACACGGCGCCGAGGTAGCCCGCCTCGGTGCCCGCCACGTGCTTCACCAGGCCGAGCAGGTTCGTGCCCGTCGAGACCAGCGGCCGCCGCACGTCGTACTCGTCGAGCCCGTCGAGCTTCTGCAGCAGGGCGTCGCGCCCCTCCTGCAGGTAGCGGAGGAGGGTCTGCTTCGCGTCGTCGCTCATCCCCCCAGCCTGCCGCGCCCGTCCGAGCCGCGCCAGAGCGGTGCCGGAGCCGCGCCGTGCTCAGACCGCAGGAAGGATCGCCCCGCGGGCACCGGGATCCGCGGATCCACGGCCCGCCGGAGCGATCCTTCCAGCGTTGTGCACGGGTCAGGCCGGGACGCCCGCTCCCGCCCGCTGGACCCGCGTGCCGACGAGGCGCTGCGAGGAGGCGTCGACAGCGGCGGCCGGGCCGACCAGCTCGAGCTCCGCCTCCGTCTCGCGCGTCGCGCAGTCCGGGCCCACCCACAGCTCGACGCGGCCGGGCTCGACGATCCGCACGCCCTCGCGTCCGGTGAAGGCCAGGCGCGCGGCCGGGACCTCGAAGCGGACCTCCGCCTCCTCGCCGGGCTCGAGCGCGACCCGCGCGTAGCCGAGCAGCTGCGCCACCGGCCGGGTCACGCTCGCGAACACGTCGCGGGCGTACAGCTGCACCAGGTCGGTTCCCGCTCGCTCGCCCGTGTTGCGGACGCGCACGGTCGCCGTGAAGGAGCCGTCCGTCGGGGCGGACTCCCCGACCGCCAGCTCCGTCCGGGCGAAGGCCGTGTACGAGAGGCCGTGGCCGAACGGGCGCACCGGCGTGCTGTCGGCGGAGGTCACGTCCGACGGCCCGCCGAGGATCGGGTGCAGGTACGAGAACGGCTGCGCCCCGGCCGAGCGCGGCAGCGAGACCGGCAGGTGGCCGGAGGGTTCGACCCGTCCCGAGACGACGCCCGCGATCGCGCCGGCGCCCTCCTCCCCCGGGAAGAACGCCTGCAGCACGGCGGCGGGAGCCGACGGCCCGTCGAGCGCCCAGCCCACGGCGGAGGGGCGGCCGGTCAGCAGCACGAGCACGACCGGAGTCCCGGTCGCCACGACCGCCTCGACCAGCTCGCGCTGGCGGCCCGGGAGCTCGAGGCTCTCGACGTCGTTGCCCTCGCCGACCGTGCCGCGGCCGAACAGGCCCGCCCGGTCGCCGACGACCACGATCGCCACGTCGGAGTCGGCGGCCGCCCGGACCGCCTCGGCGATCCCGGATACGTCGTCCCCCTCGACCGAGCAGCCCTCGGCGAGCAGCAGCTCGGCCGAGCCGAACTCGTCGGCCAGCGCGTCCGCGACCGTCGGGATCTCGAAGCCCAGCGGCACGCCCGGGTGGTGCGCCAGCACGTGGTTGGCGAAGGAGTAGCAGCCCATGAGCGCGGGCGCGCTGTCGGCGTTGGGGCCGATCAGCGCGAGGCGGCGCGGCGCAGCGAGCGGCAGGACGCCGTCGTTGGCGAGCAGCACCACCGACTCCTCGGCCAGGCGGCGGGCGATGTCACGGTGGGCCGGCGAGTCGAGGTCGATCGACTCGGGGGCGTCGTCGAAGCGCGCGTCGAGCAGGCCGAGCCGCTCCTTCTGCGCGAGCACCCGCAGCACGGCCCGGTCGACGAGCGCCTCGTCGGCCTCCCCGGCCCGGATGCGCGCGGCCAGCGGAGCGAGGAACGCGTCGCCCGTGGGCAGCTCCACGTCGATCCCCGCGGCGAGCGCCAGCTCGGCCGCCTCGCCCAGATCGGCGGCGACCGCGTGCATGAGGTGGAGGAACGCGACCGAGAAGTAGTCGGCGACGACCACGCCGTCGAAGCCCCAGCGCTCGCGCAGCACGCCCGTGAGGTAGGTGGGCGTCGCTCCGACCGGGTCCCCGTCGATCTCGGCGTAGGAGTTCATCACCGAGCGGGCGCCCCCGTCGCGGATCGCCATCTCGAACGGCGGCAGCAGCACGTCCGCGATCTCGCGCGGTCCGGCGTGCACCGGCGCGTGGTTGCGGCCTCCGCGGGAGGCGGAGTAGCCGATGAAGTGCTTCAGCGTCGCGTCGACGCCGGTGGACTGCAGCCCCTGCACGTAGGCGGTGCCGATCGTGCCGACGACGTACGGGTCCTCGGCGATGCACTCGTCGACCCGGCCCCAGCGGGGGTCGCGGATCACGTCGAGCACGGGCGCCAGGCCCTGGTGGATCCCGAGCTCGCGCATCGAGCCGCCGATCACGGCGCCGAGCTCGGCCACGAGCTCCGGGTCGAAGGAGGCGCCCCAGGCGAGCGGAGTCGGGAACGTCGCGGCCTGCCAGGCGGCGAGCCCGGTCAGGCACTCCTCGTGGACGATCGCCGGGATGCCCAGCCGCGTCTCCTCGACGAGCCGGCGCTGCTCCGCCCACAGCCAGCGGGCGCGCTCGAGCGGATCGACGGGGCGCGTGCCGTAGACGCGGGTCAGCTGGCCGATCCCCTCGCGGGTCGCCTCGGCGTACCCGGTCGAGGTGGCCATCTCTCCGGCGAGCGGGGCGACGACCTCGCCGCCCTGGTCGACCCAGTAGCCGACCAGCTGGGAGAGCTTCTCCTCCAGCGTCATCCGGCCCAGCAGCTCGGTGGTGCGGGCGGACGGGGCCTGGGGGTCCTCTGGTGCGTGCGGTGCGGTCACGGTGCGACCCTCTCTGCGGGTGGGGCGACGGGTGCGGACGGGACGGGGGACGCGGCGGACGGGCGGAGCGATCCGCTCATCCCTTCACCGCCCCCGTCAGCCCGCCGACGATGCGGCGCTCGAAGACGCTGAAGAAGATCAGCGCCGGGATCATCGACAGCGAGACGAAGGCGAGCACCTTCGCCGTGTCGACCGAGTACTGCGACGAGAACGCCTGGACTCCGAGCGGGAGGGTGAAGGTGGACTCGTTGTTGAGGATGAACAGGGGCAGCAGGTAGCTGTTCCAGCTCGCGATGAACGCGAGGATCCCCGTGGTGATCACGCCGGGCATCGCCAGGCGCACGACCATCCGGAAGAAGAAGCCGATCCGGCTGCAGCCGTCGATGAAGGCCGCCTCCTGGATCTCGTCCGGGATCGCACGGAGGAACGGCACCAGGATGATGATCGTGGTCGGCAGGCCGAACGCGATCTGCGGCAGCACCACTCCGGCGAGCGAGTTCATCAGGCCGAGGCTCTTGATCACCAGGTAGAGAGGAGTGATCGCCACGGTCATCGGGAACATCAGGCCGGCGGCGAAGAGCGCGTAGAACACGCCCCGGCCGGTGAAGTCGTAGCGGGCCAGGACGTAGCTCGCCATCAGGCCGAGCACGACCACGCCGAGCGTCGTCGCTAGGCCGGCGATGGTGGAGTTGCCGACCTCCTGCCAGAAGACGCCGCCGGTGATCACGTCGAGGTAGTTCTGCACGTTCCACGGCGAGGGCAGGCCCGCCGGGTCGGTGGTGATCTGCGCGTTCGTGCGGAAGCCGCCGAGGATGATGTACGCCACCGGGGCGAGCATCAGCGCGATCACGACGATCGCCACGACGTAGGCGATCGTGGTGCCGCGGCCCAGGGGCTGCCGGCGCCGCTTCACCGCGAGAGGCCGAGGGGTCTCCGGAGTGATCGGCGGGGCCGTCATCGTCGTGCCGGTCATCGCTTGTCTCCCGTCAGTGCGCCCGCCGTGTCGCGCCGGAGCACGAAGCGCTGGTAGAGCAGCGCCACCACGAGCGAGATCAGGAACAGGACCACCGCGACGGCGTTCCCGTACCCGTAGTTGCCGGCGTTGCGGCCGTTGGTGACCAGGTAGATCGCCATGGTCGAGGTGCCCGCGGTCGAGGACACGTACTGGCCCCAGATGATGTAGACGAGGTCGAACAGCTGCAGTGCGCCGATGATCGACAGGAACGCCCAGATCCGCAGGGTCGGCGCGAGCAGGGGCAGGGTGATCCGCCGCTGCACCTGCCAGTAGGAGGCGCCGTCGATGGCCGCGGCCTCGGACAGCTCCTCGGGGATGCCCTGCAGACCCGCGAGGAAGAGGATCACGGCGAAGCCGATGTACTTCCACGTGATGATCAGCATCAGCGTCCAGATCGCGATCGCCGGATCCGAGAGCCAGTCCTGCTTCAGCGCGCCGAGGCCGACCTTCTCGAGCAGGCCGTTGACCGCGCCGCTGGTCTGGAGCATCAGGCTCCAGCCGGTGCCGACGACGACCTCCGAGATCACGTACGGCACGAAGATCAGGACGCGGATGATCGACTGCCCGCGCAGCTTGCGGTTCAGCAGCAGCGCCAGGAGGATCGCGACCGGCCCCTGGAGCACGAGCGAGAGCACCACGATGATGCCGTTGTGCGCGAGGGCGTCGTGGAAGGTGGGGTCCTGCAGGATCGTCAGGTAGTTGCGGAAGCCGACGAAGTCCGTCGGCACTCCGTAGCCCTGCCAGCTGAAGAAGCCGTAGTAGGCCGCCATCACGACCGGGAAGATCACGAAGGCGAGGAAGACGATCAGCGCCGGGCCGACCAGGAGCGCGATCTCGAAGCGCCCCGCCCAGCCCACGCTGCGGCGGCGCCGGCGCACCGGAGGCGTCGAGGTGACGCCTCCGGTGCGCGCGGTCCCGCGGGGCTCATCCACTCCGAGGAGCGGGCTCTCGCGGAGTGCCATGGTGGCTAGGCCTTCGCCGCGGCGGCGTTGACGGCCTCGACCAGCTGCTCGGGGTCGCTCTTGCCGGCCAGCAGGTCGACGACTCCGACGTTCAGCGCGTTGCCGACGTTGAGGCCGTAGACGGTGTCGAGCCACTGCGAGACGTACGGGGCCGAGTTGTAGGCCTCGAGGATCTGCTGCAGGTACGGCTCGGTGACCGCCTCCTGCGCAACGGTGTTCACCGGGGGCGCGTTGAAGGCCGCGTAGTACTCCTTCTGCACGTCGGAGGTGGCCAGGTAGTTGAGGAAGTCGACGCACTCGTCGGGAGCGCCCACGGAGCAGGAGTAGCCGTCGACACCGCCCATGATCGCGCCGGCCTCGCCGTCGCCGCCGTCGATCTCGGGGAACGGGAACCAGCCCAGGTCGGGCAGCGGCTTCTCGTCGGGGGTGAGGGAGGCGATCACGCCGGGGTTCCACGCGCCCATGAGCTCCATCGACGCCTGGTGGTTGGCGAGGAGTCCGGCCGAGCTGCCCGCGCCCTGCTGGGCGGCGGTCGTGAGGAAGCCCTCGTTGAACGGCTCGGTGGCCGAGAAGTCCTGCAGGTCCTCGCCCGCGCGGACCCAGCAGTCGTCCGAGAAGTCCTTGGTGTCGGCCGCCTCGGCCATGGTGTCGGCGCTGCACTCGCGGAGCGCGAAGAAGTAGTACCAGTGCGCGGCGGGCCAGGCGTCCTTCGCGCCGAGCGCGACGGCCTGGGCTCCGCTGCCCTTGATCTTCGTGATCGCCGAGTCGAGCTCGTCGATGGTCTTCGGCGTCTCGGTGACGCCCGCCGCCGTGAAGAGGTCCTGGCTGTAGAACAGGCCGCCCGGGAGGACGGCGACCGGCATCGCCCAGACCTTGTCGTCGAGCGTGTTCGCCGAGAACGAGCCCTCGGGGATCTCGCTGCGCGCCTGGTCCGAGATGCCGCCGGTGAGGTCCTTCAGCTGTCCGCCCGCGACCATGGCGGCGAGCTTGCCGCCTCCGCGCTGGAGGAAGACGTCGGGGGCGTCGCCCGAGTTGAGCGCCGTCTGGAGCTTGCCGTCGAGGTCCTCGTTCTGGATGGCCTGCGACTCGATGGTCACTCCGGGGTTCGCGGCCTCGAAGTCCGCGATCGTCTTGTCCCAGAACTCCTGGCCGGGGCCCGTGGTCGAGTTCTGCCAGAGGGTCATCGCGACGGTGCCGTCGCTCGATCCCGAGTCCTGGGCCGAGCAGCCGGTGAGGGCCGCGACCGTGCCGAGCAGGGCTGCTGTCGCCACTGCGATCTTCCTGAACTTCATCGTCCAACCGTTCTCTTCATCGAGGGCGCCGCCTGGTGCACCGGCGCCGTGGGGGTTCCCGCCTTCGCGGGTGGAGTCAGTGTCCGCAGTGCTTGCGAAAGTGGTCAAACGTTTTCGAAATGGTTTTCGAAGCACGGGTTACAGTCGGCCACATGACCACCCGACCGACCATCCACGACGTCGCCGCTGCCGCCGGCGTCTCGGTGGCGACGGTGTCCAAGGCCGTGAACGGCCGCTACGGCATCGCCCCCTCCACCGCCACCCGCGTGCTGGAGGTCGTGCGCGAGCTCGGCTACGAGTCGAGCCTCGTCGCGAGCAGCATGCGCTCCCGGCGCACGGGCGTGATCGGCGTGCTCGTCGCGGGGTTCGAGCCGTTCAGCGCCGAGATCCTGAAGGGCGTGGGGTCGGTGCTGGCGGAGTCGCGGTTCGACCTGCTCGCCTACTCCGGCTCCCACGAGGGCGAGCAGGAGGGCTGGGAGCGGCGCTCGCTCAGCCGGCTCAGCGGCACCCTCATCGACGGGGCGATCATGGTGACACCGAGCGTGGTGAGCGCCCCCTCCGACATCCCGCTCGTCGCCGTGGACCCGCACACCGGCCGCGCCGACCTGCCGACCGTCGAGTCCGACAACTTCGGCGGCGCCCTGCTCGCCACCCGCCACCTCGTCGCCCTCGGGCACCGCCGCATCGGCTTCGTCGCGGGCCGCGGCGACCTGCGCTCGGCGCGGCTGCGGGAGGCCGGCTACCGGGCGGCGCTGGCGGAGGCCGGCATCGCCTTCGACGAGCGCCTGCTGCGGGTGGGCAACTACCACCGCGACACCGCCCGGCGGCCCGCCTCCTCGCTCCTGTCGCTGGCCGACCGCCCGACCGCGGTCTTCGCCGCCAACGACGTCTCGGCGCTCGCGATCATCGAGACCGCCGCGCACCTGGGCCTCGCCGTGCCCCACGACCTGTCGGTGATCGGCTTCGACGACGTGCCCGAGGCCGCTCGCTTCGATCCGCCGCTGACCACCGTCCGCCAGCCGATGCAGACGCTCGGAGCGACCGCCGCCGAGATGCTGATCGCGCTGATGGCCGGGCGCGAGCCGCGCTCGCTGCACGTGCAGCTGCCGACGCAGCTCGTCCGCCGCGCGACGACGGGACCGCCGGCATGAGCGGCGACGGGACCGCCGGCACGGGCGACGAGCTGGAGGACGACGGCCCGACCGCGGTGCACGCCGCCCTCTTCGACGCGCTGGAGCTGGTGGACCTGCCCGCGCTCGAGGCGCTGCTCGACGAGCGCTTCGTGATCGAGCACCCGACCGGCCTGGTGCAGTCGCGGGAGGAGTGGCTCGCCGACATCGACGAGGCGCGCAAGGAGTACCACGAGATCGACCACGTCGAGAGCGCCCTCTCGGGCGGCGCCGCGCACCCGGTGCTCTCCTCCCGCACCATCACCGAGGCGACCATCGGCCGCCTGCACGCGACCTGGCGGCTCCAGCTGACGAGCCGCCTCGTCCGCCGCGACGAGGGGTGGGTGATCACGCGGACCGTGGTGACGAGCTGGTGAGGCGGGCGGACCGGCGCGTCCGCGGCCGGCTGCAGGCGCGGCGGGCAGGATCGACACCGTGCTCCTCCAGGTCGTGACCCGCTCCGCCCGCCCGGCCGCCGAGATGTTCGACCGGGCGCGCGACATCGATCTGCACATGCGCTCGCAGGCCGGCGCTCGCGAGCGCGCGGTGTCCGGGACGACCACCGGGCTGATCGGGCTCGGCGAGCACGTGACCTGGAGCGCCCGGCACTTCGGCGTCCCGCTCCGGCTGACCAGCGCCGTCACCGCGCTCGACGCCCCGCACTCCTTCGTCGACGAGCAGACCCGCGGTCCCTTCGCGACCTTCCGGCACGAGCACCGCTTCGAGTCCGACGGCTCCGGCTCCGGCTCCGTGATGATCGACCGGCTCGAGTACTCCGCGCCGCTCGGCGTCCTCGGGCGGATCGCGGAGCGGCTGGTGCTCGACCGGCACCTGCGGCGGCTGCTGGAGGAGCGCGGCGCGTTCCTCGCCGGGGGCGACCGGTGAGCGTCGCGGTCCGGACCCTGCTGACGCTCGTCGCCGTCGCCGGGGTCCTCTCGCTCGCGACGACCTCGGTCCTGTTCGCCCTGTCCTCCCTCGACACCGGCCGGGACCCCGGCGAGCTGCTCCTCCCGCTGGCCCGAGCGCTTCTGGCGACCGCCGTGACGGCGGCTGTCGGCGGGCTCCCCTACTCCGCGGGACGGGGTCGCGCGCCCTGGCCGGTCCTCTGGACCGCTTCTACGGTCTGCATCCTCGCGATCGCCTGGCTCGTGGTCTCGATCGCGGCGTGGACCGATGCGGGCGACGGGACGGACGCCGTCGTCACGCTGCTGACCGTGGTGCCCGCGGCCTGCTGCTCGATCGCCGCGGTGCCGGTGACCGAGCTCGTCCTCCGGGTGGGAACGCGCAGGATCGGCGCCCGCTAGCGGATCCGTCCGCGCCGCTTGACGTTGACGCTGCGTCAACCCGTACCGTCGCTTCCATCGCCGCCGGAGTCCCCGGCGACGCGGAGACGGAGGGCGCTGTGGAGCAGGAGTGGACCGTGCACGAGGTGGCGCGGCTGGCCGGTACGACCAGCCGGACGCTGCGGCACTACGGGGCCGAGGGGCTGCTGCCGCCGAGCCGGGTGGGCGCGAACGGCTACCGCTACTACGACGCCGCCGCGCTCGTGACGCTGCAGCGGATCCTGCTGCTGCGCGACCTCGGTCTCGGACTGCCCGAGATCGGGCGGATCCTGCGGCGCGACGCGGAGCCGGTGGCCGCTCTCGAGCGGCACCTCGACGTGCTCCAGGAGGAGCGCCGACGGCTCGACCGCCGCATCCGGGCGGTCACCGGGACGATCACCACGATGAGAGAAGGGAACGGGCCGATGGCCGAGGAGATGTTCGACGGGTTCGACCACGCGGAGCACCGCGAGGAGGTGGAGCGCCGCTGGGGTGCCCCGGCGTACGCCGACGGCGACCGCTGGTGGCGCTCGATGAGCGCGGAGGACCGCGAGCAGTGGCAGCGGCGGCAGGCGGACCTCGCCGACGCCTGGACCGCCGCGGCGGCGAGCGGGGCGGATCCGACCGGGCAGGAGGCGCTCGCGCTGGCCGAGCGGCACCGCGCCTGGCTCGCCGAGGTGCCGGGCACGCCCCGCGACGCGACCGGCGGCCCGAGCGACGAGTACCTGCTCGGGCTCGGCGAGATGTACGTCGACGACGAGCGGTTCTCGGCGCACTACGGCGGAGTCGCCGGCGCCCGGTTCGTCCGCGACGCGCTGCGGGCACTGGTCGGGCGGCGGGGATGACGGAGGTTCCGTCTGCCGGGCCGGGACCCCGCTCCGGAACGGCATGATCGCCTGATGGGACGCATCCGATTCAGCAGTCCGGGCTGGGACGAGGACACCGACCGGGGACCTGCGCCCGACCCCGACCGTGCCCGGTACTCCCGGGACGACGGGGCGAGGTTCACCGCGATCACGCTCACCTGCCTGTCGGTCCTCCCCGCGATCGTCCTCACGGCCGCGTTCCTCCTCGTGCGGCTCCCTCCGCTCGACCGCGACGACCAGCCCGACTGGACGGCGCCGGGCGCGGAGGTCCTGGCTCCGTGGCTACTGCTGTTCCTGCTCCCGCCGCTGGTCACGGGGCTGCTCGCCCGTCTGGTCGGCGGGCGGGACTCCTTCCACGGGTTCCTGCCGTCCGCCGCGGTCTGCCTCGTGGTGATGGCGCCGTTCCTCGGGCTCTCGCCCCTGTCGCTCCTCGGCTAGGCGCCGCCTCTCACGCCTGCAGGACCACCGCGCCGTAGTGGGTGCCGGCGCCCGTGCCCACCAGCAGCACCGACTCCCCCGGCTGCACGCGCGAGCGGTGCAGGGCCAACGGGATCGCGCTGCCGATCGTGTTGCCGACCTCGCCGAGCGTGATCGTCATCCGGTCGCGACCCCAGAGGCGGGCCATGCCCTCGAGCCCGGCCGCGCTGGTCTGGTGCGGGACCACCCGGTCGATGCCGGGGAGCCCGCTCGAGAGGCCCGGCCGCACCTCCTCGAGGAACGCCGGGAAGTGCCGCAGCGCGTCGACGAGCAGCGCCTTGCCCTGCATGTCGAAGCGGAAGTCGGCGAGCCGGTCGGGCGCCTCCTCGATGCGGATGCGCGAGCCGAAGCCGCGCAGCTCCGCGTGGCGCACACCGCTCGGGCGGGTGCGGAAGTGCGTGGTGACCAGGCCCTGTCCCGGAGTCTCGGCGCGGCCGATCACGACGGCGGCGGCCGCGTCGCCGAAGAGCAGGGCGCTCTCGGGCTGGCCCGGGTCGATGCCGCGGCTGCCGCAGTCGGTCGAGACGATGAGCACGGTGTCGGCGCGACCCGTGGCGAGGAGGAACCCCGCCTCCTGCAGAGCGAAGAGGAACGACAGGCAGGTGGCGCCGACGCTGTACGCCGAGACGTCGTCGAGGCCGAGTCCCGCCGCGAGCAGTGCGCCTCCGTCCGGGATCGCCTGCAGCTGAGTGCCCGAGGCGTTGAGCACCACGTCGACCGTGTCGAGTCCGGCCGCCGCGAGCGCCCGGCGGGCGGCGAGCAGGCCGAGCTCCAGCGGGTCCTCGTCGTCGGTGACCCAGTGGCGGGTGCGCACGCCGGAGCGGCGCTCTGCCTCGTCGGCGGGCAGGCCGCAGAGCGCGGCGACCTCGGCGGTCGTGACGATCCGCTCGGGCAGCGCTTCGCCCGTGCCGAGGATGCGGAGCGGGAGGAGGTCGGGCACGCGGGCCCCTTCCTGCCCCGGGACGTGCGGAGCGAATCCCTGTATAGCGCGCCTCTGCGCTTCTGCGTGCCGTGTCGGCGCGGTTTGACGGCACGGGCGCCCGCCGACACCATGGTCCCGGAGCGGGGGACGGATGGACGCGCGCGGTTTCTGGGTGGTCGTGCCCTTCCTCGACGAGGAGAAGCTGCTCGGCGGCGCCCTCGACGCGCTCGCCCGCCAGACCGATCCGGACTTCACCCTCCTGCTCGTCGACAACGGCAGCACCGACGGCTCGCGCGCCGTGATCGAGGAGTTCCGCCGCCGGTGCCCGGAGCGGCAGGTCGCCGTGATCGACGAGGCGCAGAAGGGCACGGGAGCCGCCTCCGACACCGGCTTCCGCCACGCGATCGCCGAGGGCGCGACGGCCGTCGCCCGCACGGACGCCGACTGCCTGCCGAGCGCCGACTGGGTGGCGCGCCTCAAGGCCGACCTCCGCGGCGGCGCCCGCTTCGTCGGCGGCCGCCTGTCCCCGCGGCGGGACGAAGCCGTCTACCGCTGGTACGATGGAGTGCTCGGCACCGCGCTGATCCGCCTGATGGAGCACGCGCCGGGCGTCTTCTACCGCCGCCCCGGCCAGCGGTACCGGATGTTCATGGCCGCCGGCTGCAACCTCGCGATCGACGCCGCGCTGTACCTCCAGGTCGACGGCTTCCCGCGCTCGAGCATCGACGACACCGACGAGGACCTGGAGCTGCACCTCAAGGTCTGCCAGGTGATCGGGCGGAGCGAGGTGCTGCTCGACAAGCACGCGGTCGTGCTGATGTCGATCCGGAAGGGCAAGGCGCTCGGGTACCTGGGGATCCTGCTCTGGTACTGGGGCCGCAAGCGCGGGCTGGAGGTCGTCGATGTCCGCTGAGCGCCGGCGCCGCGTGCTGATCACCGGGGCGACGGGGTTCCTCGGCGGCTACGCGGTGCGCGAGTTCCTGGCCGCGGGCGACGACGTGCTCGCTACCGGTCGCGCCCCCGAGGCGCTGGCGCGGCTGGAGGAGGAGGGCGCCACGGTCCTCCGCGCCGACCTCGCCGAGCTGGGCGCGACGACCGTCGAGGCCGACGTGCTCGTGCACGCCGCCGCTCTCTCGAGCCCGTGGGGCACGTGGAGCGAGTTCGAGCGCGCGAACGTCGCGGGGACCGAGGCGATGATCGCGCTGGCCGAGCGCTGCGGGATCCGCCGCTTCGTCTTCGTCTCCTCGCCGAGCATCTACTCCGCCCGCCGCCACCAGTACCTGGTGCGGGAGGAGGAGGTCGACGCCGGCAGCCGGATGAGCCTCTACATCCGCAGCAAGATCGAGGCGGAGCGGCTGCTGCAGGAGGCGCACCGCGCCGGCCGGATCCCCGAGCTCGTGATCCTGCGCCCCCGCGGCCTGATCGGCGTCGGCGACCCCAGCCTCCTCCCCCGCTTCGTCGCCGCGAGCCGCCGCCGCGGCATCCCCCTCTTCGACGGCGGCCGGAACCCCGTCGACATCACCTGCGTCGAGAACGCCGCGCACGCGCTGGTGCTCGCCGCCGACGCTCCCGTGGCCGACGGCGGCGTCTACAACATCACCAACGGCGAGCCCGCTCCGCTCGGCGACCTCCTCGAGCGCTTCTTCGCCGCGATGGGCGAGGAGCCGCGCTTCATCCGCGTGGACCTGCGCGTGCTGACCGGGCTCGCCGAGATCCTGGAGCGGGTCTACCGGCTGCTGCCCGGCCGCGAGCCGCCGTTCACCCGCTACACCGTGGCGACCCTCGCCTACGCGCAGACCCTCGACATCTCGCGGGCGCGGACCGAGCTCGGCTACGAGCCGACCGTGCCGCTGGCCGAGGGCATCCGCCGGGTCGGCGAGCACTTGAGGAGGTCGCGTGGCTGAGTCGTCGCTGCAGGTGATGGCGTGCGGGAGCACCGTCTTCCCGCTGTCCCGGGTGTTCCGCGGGAAGGGGCTCCCCCGCCGCGTCTTCCCCTCGAACGTCTTCCTCTACACGCACGCGAGCGGCCGACGGGTGCTCGTGGACACGGGCTACCCGCCGACGTTCCGCGGAACGGGCCTCGTCGGACGACTGTACGAGCGCATCCTGCCCGCGACGGTGCCGGACGACGAGACCGTCGACCAGCGGCTGCTCGCCCTCGGCCTGACCCCGGCCGACGTGGAGTTCGTGGTGCTCACGCACCTGCACCCGGACCACGTGGGCGGCGTGCGCTGGTTCCCGGACGCGACGTTCGTGCTGTCGTCGGGCCAGGTCGCCTCCGTGCGGCGGAACCGCGTGCGCGAGGGGATCTTCCGCGCGCTGCTGCCGCCGTGGTTCGCGGCCGGGATCGTGGCGGACGAGCAGCCCGCGACGACGATCAAGGGGCTGACCGGATTCGACCTGTTCGGCGACGGGTCGCTGCTCGTGGTGCCGCTGCCGGGGCACGCACGCGGTCACCTGGGGGTGCTCGTCGAGGGGCGCGTGCTCGTGGCCGGAGACGCGGCGTGGGGGCGGGAGTTCCTCGGCTGGTCCGGGCGCCTGCGCCGGCTGCCGCGGTTCATCAGCGACGACGCGCGGGCGCACGAGCGGACGTCCGAGATGCTCGAGCGGGTGGAGGCGGCGGGGGTGCGGCTGCGCTTCTCGCACGACGCGTATCCGGAGGGGGACGTGCGGCTGGGTGGGGCGGCGACTGGCCTGGCTTCACGCCACGTCCCCGAGGAGCTGGTCGCTCGGAGGCTCGGAGCCGCGGCCTCGGCCGCGAAGAGTTAATCGCGGTCGCTGCGAAGTTCGTCGCCGCGACCGCGATTAAGGCTCCGCGCTGTCCTATTGCCGGACGCGCCGGATCCTCAGGAATTACTGCAACCGGGACGAGGTCGATGCGAAGGGGTGAGATTGTCGTAAACCGAGGCCGATTCAGACACACTGAGACGAAAAGTTATCAGCCATTCGCGAAATCGAAACAACTGAGAAGCACTGCAGAGGAGCACAAATTTTGAAACGTAGCAACACCACACCCAAAGAAGCTGGCCTCAGGGATGCATTGGCAGAAAACCTGAACGTCGTTGGCGAGGAGTTGTCTCTAATAAAGGTCGAATATCACTTGCGGAATACTAATGGCGCATCTGGATCGATCGATATTCTTGCTCGTGATGGACGCGGCGACCTTGTCATCATTGAGCTGAAACGAGCCGATCAAACCGCTCGCCAAGCCCTGCACGAACTTGAAAAATATGTCGCACTTCTCGCGCAAAATCACGGCATCCGTACAGACCAGTTACGTTGCATATTGATTTCAACTACCTGGCATGAACTTGCTGTTCCTTTTTCAAGATACCAAAGCCATGCCGATTTCTACCTCACTGGGCTCGAGCTCATTCTGGATAGTAGTGGCACTATTCTTCGTTGCGACCCTGTAATCCCTAGCAAATTATCTGCCGGCCTTGACCTATGCCCCTCCTATTTCGGAATGCTTTTCGAGAGCGCTGAAGCCCGTGATCTGTCCGTAAAGCAGGCCAAAGATGCACTCTTGCTCTTGGATGTGGAAGATTTTATTCTACTTAGCCTCGATTACTCCGGCTCGAACGAGCGCGTTATTTTCCCGTACGCTAATTTCTTAGCCCTGTCTAAATTTGACCAAGCAATGCGAGAGCATATTAGTCTTCATTTTTCAGAGGACGCGATCGATGAATTCGAACCGGAGGACTACTGGCAAGAAGAGTTGGTCCAAACTCATCTATCTAGGATCATTGAATGCGACGAAGTCTCAATAAGCACGCCCTACCAACTAGGAGTACTCGAAACATGGAGCCTGGTAGTCACAGAAGGATCGGGGGTATTTGCCGACCCGCTGGTATGGCCGAGCGAGCGTCTACTCGAACTCGTGTCGGGAAGTCGCAGCAGATATGCGATGAACTATTCGGACCAAGTCGTTCCTGCTAATCGTCCCGCGTGGCTCAAATTACTAGGGAACGTGGACCAGGTTACTCGGGGAACGGACCCCTGGCCCCAAATCATCCACAGCTGGCTTGAGGAGGCGGAGCATATCGGCGCAGAGGTTCGACTGAATATCTACTGTCCGCAGTCCATACTATATGGCTTGTTCAAAATTGCCCGCGACCGCGATGCATCCTTCATCCCAGAGATAACACTGGCTCGAAAGCATAGGGTTACCGGCACTCTTGTTCGAGGAAGCATTGCCTGGGACGGCATCGTTCGCGACATAAGCATTACGGAGCTTCTTTCAACGTTCGATCTTGATTTTCTGGACTACATGACCGCACATGGTCTCGGTGAGAATATTGAGCTTGAGCAGAAGATGCTGATAGCATTAGGCCTGCGATATGTTGCTCTCGAGCCGACAGGACTAAGCCGCAACGGCTTAGTCGACGAGTTACGCGAGCTTAGTGTAGAAGGCCATGGGTCTTTAGCGCGGTCGGTTCCTATCATCAAGGAGCATCGCAGTCCAGAAGAGTTTCTCGGAGCGCATCCTTTGTTCCGGGAAAGCCTCTTGTCTGCCTTCGGCACTAAGGTCATTGGAATTTGAGCCCTGCTCACGAACCCTCCGCAGTTGACTGCCTGACGCGCCACCTCGGCGGATCTGGGAAGGCACCCGCTCGCGGAACATCTGCGATTTCCTCCGCCGACGCATCCCACCTGAGCGCACCTCCCCCTTCGGCGCGAGATGCCGCTCGGAGGCCTGTCGCACTGCTGCCGACTTCCACCGCTACCCGGGCACCACCACGAAGGCGACTCCGACGACGACGCCCAGCACGAGAGCCACCGAGCCGAACCCGATCAGGAGGGCGAACGTCAGCGGACGGGTCTCGCGGAAGCTAATCGTGCCGGGGATCAGCTCGTTGATCTCGGAGGGGCTGAGCGTCTTCTCCGGGGCGGGCGGCGCCTCGATCTCCCGCCGACGAGCGGCTCCGGTCAGGCGCGCCCACACGCTCCGGTTACCGGTGTGCACGCCACGCGGCGCCGGCAGGAGCGGCGTCTCCACGGCAGCGACGACTGCCCGCAGATCCTCGATCTCCCAGTCCGCCCCGCGGAGCCGCAGCGACCGGCTCCCGTCCGACAGGAACAGGATCAGCGACGGGGGGAGATTGATCCCCTCACTGTTGGGGCCGGCGGGCACCCACGCGAGCAGCGCCTTCACCGACGGGGCGGCGCGCTCGAAGGTCACGACCCTGCCTCGAGCGTCCGTGCACTCGATCGCCCGGTCCGAGATCCGGAGCGACGCGGTGCCGAGGAACCGCCGGTTGCGGAGCGCCAGCACTCCGACGATCACCAGAGCCACCACGGTGGCGAAGCCGAACAGCCCGAGGTAGACGGCCAGCGCCGCACGGCGGTCGTCGGCGATCACGACGCCCCAGCCGCTCCCCGCCAGCAGGACCAGCGCGGGAAGGACGGCGACGGGCCTCAACCGTCGCGACTCGTTCCTCTGCCGGGCCCTCGAGGGCCGGAACTCGCGAACCGGCTCCGAGCGGTCCGTCCGTCGCCGCTCCATCAGGCCGACGCGACGGACGGAGAGCCGGTGCGGACGCGGTTCCGAAGAGGGTCGTCGAGGATGCGGCGCATGGCGTCAGGGTAGCGGTGGCGCTCACCAGCGCCGCCCTCGCCTTGGGGGCCTTGGATTCTTCGCGCGGCTGTAGCGCAGCGACCGCCGAAAGCGAGGACCACCGCTCCTTCTGTGCTCCCGGCGACGCCGATAGCCTTCGCCCGTGACCTCCTCGACTCGCGCACTGGACCTCGCTCGTGCACGCCTCCGGATCGGAGCGCTCGCGTTGGTCCACCTCGTGGTCGCCGTCAACCTGGTCCCGTTCGGACTGTTGAGCTACGCCTCCGAGAACTATCCGGCCGTCGATGAGTGGTCCGACCTGTCGACGCTCGGGCGGGCCGTCCAATGGGCGGCCTTCGCTCCGTGGGTGCTCGTCGTCATCACTCCCGTCGTCTCGTTCATCGTCGTCCGTCGCCTCTCCGCCCCCCTGAGGAGCTTCTGGATCACGCCCGCCGCCGGCATCGCCGCCACCGTTGCGATCCACTTCGTGTCCTACCTCTTCTTCGACGCCCCTCGCCCAGTCACCGGAGGGTGAGCGGACGCGGCACGCTCGTCGATCCGCGCGGGACGTCACCGCACGACAGGTCGGCCCCTCCCGAGTTGCTGCCGCCGGGCACGATCATCCGAGCGAGGGCTCGTCCGGGTCGACAGACTGGGCTGGTGTCCTCACCGATGACGATCCGCGCCGTGCCGACCTCGGCCCGGCGTGAGGAGATGCACCTCGGGCTCCATCTCGCAGAGAGCAGGCGAGCGCGGCCTCTCGCGGCCGTCCCCGGCGATCGGCCTCCTCAAGACCTTCCGTACCGGGCAGCGCACTCGAAGCACGCGCGACGCCTGGCGCGGCGGCAGCCCGCCGGGGGCCGAGCGCCCTGACGCGACTCCCGCGCCGCCGACGACACGACGCCCCCACTCGACGCCCCACGTACCCACTCAGACAGGACCTGCCATGACCTCCTCCCTCTCCCACCCGGCGAGCCGCTGGGCTCTCGACCACATGCCCCTCACCGCGCAGGCGGTCCGGGAGCTCGCTCCGGTGCTCTCCGGGAAGAAGCTGGCGATCTGCCTCCACGTCGAGCCCAAGACCGCCGCACTCGTGTCGCTCCTCGTCGAGGCCGGGATGGACATCGCTCTGACGGGCTCGCCCGGAACCACGAAGGACGACGTCGCCGACGACCTCCGCGCCCTCGGCGTGCACGTGCACACGAAGCAGAGCGACGGCGAGGCGGAGCACCTCCGCAACATCGAGGAGGTGCTCGAGCACGATCCCGATCTCACCCTCGACAACGGCGCCGACCTGACTCTCCGGCTCATCGACTCGGGCGTCCCGGACCACTACCTCGGCGGCACCGAGGAGACCACCACCGGCGGCATCCGCCTGCGGGAGAACAGCGCGACCCTCCCGCGACCGGTCGTCGTCATCAACGACTCGCCCCTCAAGCTGATCGTCGAGAACGAGTACGGGGTCGGCCAGAGCGTCGTCCAGGGCTTCATGAACGCCACGAACCTCATGATCCCGGGCACCCGCGCCGCGGTCATCGGCTACGGTCCGTGCGGACGCGGAGTAGCCGACACCCTCGCGCAGCTCGGAGCGCGGGTCTCCGTCGCCGACGTCGACCCGATCCGCTCGCTGCAGGCGATCCTCCGCGGCCACCGTGTCGGACCCGTCGCCGACGTCCTCTCGGACGCGCAGTTCGTCTTCACCGCCACCGGCGCACCCGGCGTCATCGGCGCCGCGGAGATCGACGCCTTCGCCGACGGCGCTGTGATCGCCGGCGTCGGTCACTTCCCGTGGGAGATCGACGAGGACGCCCTCGCGGCCGCCACGGAGTCGACCACCGAGTTCGCCGACGGACAGCGCCGGCAGGGCATCCGCCTGAAGAACGGCAAGCGGATCGTCCGCCTCGAGAACGGCCGGATGATCAACCTCACCGCCGCCGGCGGGAATCCGATCCAGGCGATGGACCTCGGCCTGACCCTCCAGGCCCGGAGCCTCGCCGCTGTCGTCACCGCGGACCTCGACGCCGTCGTGCAGCCCGTCCCGGCCGACGTCGAGCACCGCATCGCGACCGACCTCGTCGCCCTCCTCAGCCGCTGAGGGACGCCGGGCAGGAGGGTCTCGCCGGGCGCAGCGGGTCGGGATCGCGACCCGCTGCGCCGACGTCGGCGCGGTTGCCGGCAGCAGGAGCAGGCATCCGTGGCCGCTCCCGCGAGGCCGAATCAGCGGACCCGCCCGGCTCACGGGACCGTCACTCGCGGCCGAGCCCGTCCGTGATCGCGCTGACGACGCGGTCGAGGTGGGACTCGAGCAGGAAGTGCCCGCCGTCGACGAGCTCGATGCGCGCGTGAGGCGCGTCGCGGAGGAACGCCTGGGCGCCGGCGGGGGCGAAGATCTCGTCGTTCCGGCCCCAGACGGCGAGGACGGGGACTCCGGACTCGCGGATCCACGCCTGCACGGCGGGGTACAGGGCGCGGTTCGTGGCGTAGTCGCGGAAGAGCGCCAGCTGCACGTCGTCCTGGCCGGGGCGGGCGAGGAGCGCGAGGTCGTGCTCCCAGGCGTCCGGATCGACGATGGTGGAGTCGGGGACACCGTGGGTGTACTGCCATTCGACGGCCTCCCGGCCGAGTGCCGGCCGGAGGGCGTCGCGCGTCTCGTCGGTCCGCTCGGCGGCGTCGGCCCAGATCGGGTCCCAGAAGCCGGGCACGAAGCCCTCCTCGTAGGCGTTGCCGTTCTGCGAGATCACGGCGACGACCGCGGACGGATCAGCGAGGGCGAGGCGCCAGCCGACGGGGGCGCCGTAGTCCTGGACGTAGATCGTGTACCGGGTCACCCCGATGGTCTCGAGGAAGCGGCCGGTCACCGCGGTCAGGGCCGCGAACGTGTAGTCGAAGTCGTCGACGGAGGGCGCGGACGAGCGTCCGAAGCCGATGTGGTCGGGGGCGATGACGCGGTAGTGGCCGGCGAGGGCGGGGAGGAGGTGGCGGAACATGTGCGAGCTGCTCGGGTACCCGTGCAGCAGCAGGAGGACGGGCGCGTCGACGGGCCCGGCCTCCCGCCAGAAGACGTCGAGTCCGTCGATGGACACGGTGCGGTGATGGACGACGACCATAGCTAACCCCTTCAAGTAGATTTACTGGTTAGCCGGACGCTAGCATGGATCGAACGGGCCGCACGGCGGGAGAACGGGGAACGGTGGATCGGGACGAGGAGCTGCTCCTGGCGGTGCTGAACAGCGCGCCCGTGGTGGACGGACGGCCGACGGACGACCTCGGCGACGCGGCCGGTCGCGAGCTCGCCCGGCGGTGGGGCGGAGTCGGCACCGAGGACGAGCTCGAGCGGCTGCGCCGCGCCCGCGACGCGCTCACCGGTGACGCGCGGGGTGCGCACGGCGTGCGCGACCAGGTCCGCGAGCTCCGCGACGGCCGCGGGCGCACCCGAGCGCACGACGGCCTGGAGCGCGTCGCGGGCGCGGCGCAGCCGCTCGAGCTCGTCCTCGGTGCCGACTCCGCCCCACCGCCGGGCGAGCTCGCGACCGGCCGCGTCGCCGAGGTC
>NZ_PSVU01000056.1:0-21738 GCF_002932515.1 Rathayibacter sp. AY1D5 | reverse complement strand
ACGTCGGCCAGCAGCAGACGAGCTCCGCCGAACCCGGCTCGCCCGCCCGGAGCGCCGTCCAGAAACGTCCCGTCGGCCCGAGCCCTGCCGCGTGCACTCGGGTGGCGAGCGCGCCGAAGATCTCGTTCGCCTCGTCGTCGCCCGGCCCGTCGGCCTCGTCCAGGGCGATCGTGAGGACCTGGCCGACGTCGGCGGAGGCGGAGGGCGACCTCGCCGATCTCGCCGCGATCCTCCCGGCGCGCACCGAGCTGGTCGCCACCTGGCGCCCCCGCGACGGGGAGGAACTGCCCGAGGGGACCCTGCATCCGGCGATCGTCGCGCTCTTCGACGCCGCCGGAGACCGCGGTCTGCGGCTCGACGGGGTCGAGGTGCGGCAGACGGTGCTGGGGGAGGGGCCGGAGGACGTGGCGGTCGAGGTGTCGCTGACGGTCGCGGGGTGAGCGCAGGGCGGGAGGCGGGGCGACCGCAGTCGCCCCCGTCTCCCGGTCCCGGTGCTGCTCAGTAGGCGAACTGCCACATGTAGCGGCGTCCCTCCAGCGCGCAGCCCCGGGCCGCGGCCCAGTGGGCGGCGAGCCGGGAGACCAGCGTCGAGTACACGAGCGGTGCGACGAAGGCGCGCTGGGGCGCCGCGATGCCGGGCAGCTCGAGGTCGCGGGAGTCGACGTAGTGGGTCGTCCCGCTGTACTGGTCGAGGAAGCTCCGGGCGCGCTCGCCCATCGGCCGCGTCGCGTCCTCGGCGAGGAGGACGAGGCTCTGCGTCTCGCCGTCGAAGACCTCGAAGGGGCCCTGGAAGAACTCGTCCGTGTTGATCGTCGCGGCGTGCATCCACTGCATCTCCTGCAGGTAGCAGGTGGTGAAGGTCTGACCGGGGCCCATGAGCGACCCGGAGGTGACGAGGTAGGTCACAGGGACGTCCTTCATCGCGGCGGCCAGCTCCTCGGCCCTCGGCTCGAAGGCGGCGACCGTGGCGACCATCGCGGACGGCAGGGCGCGCAGCGCCTCGAGCCGATCCGTCACGTCCACCCCGTCGCGGCGCAGGACCGCGAGCGCGAGCAGCTGCAGCACGAGCTGCGTGCCCTGACCGGTCTGCGCGACGAAGGCGGTGTCGAGGGCGAGCGCGAGCGGTCCCTCCTGCTTGAGGGTCACTCCGACCACGGCGGCGCCGCGCTCCTGCGCCCACTCGCCGGCCCGCACGGTCTCGGGGGTCTCGCCGGTGCCCGAGAGCACGACGACGAGGGCGCCGGGGCCGACCGAGGCGGGCGCGCGGAAGAAGAACTCGTCCGAGTTGTAGGAGGCGGCGGGCGTGATCGCGGCCGTGTCGAGCAGGTACTGAGCGGCCTGGACGCCCATCAGCGATCCGCCCGCGCCGACCAGGAAGACGCGGTCGACCGCGGGGAGGGAGGCGACGTGGTCGTCGATCCGGCTCCTCCCCTGCCGGCCATCGGCACGGCGGACGTCGCCGGGGAGCGGAACCTCTGCGCCACTGACCGCGTCGGGGCGACCGGATGGATCGCCGGCTGCGCGGGAGTGTCGCGGCGCTCTCGGTGCCGAGGTCAGACGGGGCTCGGCTCGACCGCGCCGACGTCGCGGTCGTATGGCGCCACTCCGGGCATACCCGTATGCTGTCACGCATGATAGATGGAGTCGGGGCACAGCTTCGAAAGGGCGTAGCCGAGTTCTGCATCCTGGGGCTGCTCGATACCGTTCCCATGTACGGGTGGGAGCTGTCCACGCGCTTGCAGGAGGTCGGTGTGATCGGGAGCATCGGCACCCTGTACCCGCTCCTGGGTCGGCTGCGGGACCGAGGCTCGATCACCGCAGTCGTCGTCCCGAGTGCGCAGGGTCCGGCTCGGAAGTACTACTCGTTGACCGACGTGGGGAAGGTCGAGCTCGGGCGGTTCAGGGCGGAGTGGCCGTCCTTCGTCGGGCAGGTGAACGAGACGATCGGAAGGGGAACGTCATGAGCACAACGACATCGCCGGCGGCGGCGCGCTACCTCGAGGAGCTGAGGATCGCATTGTCCGGCGTGCCCGCCGACCTCCGGAGTGAGATCTGGAGCGGGATCGGCGAAGAGCTGGACGGCCTCGACGACGATGCCGCGCGTGAGCGGATCGCTGAACTGGGAAGTCCCTCTCGGATCGCGCAGGCCGCCGGCGGATCGCTCGCTGGGGGCGGCGGGCCGATCTTCGACCGCCCCTGGTTCGCCGTCGTCGCCTCGCTGGTCTTCGCCTTCGGCTGGCTGGTGATTCCCGGATTCGGCTGGCTCCTCGGCGCCGTCGCGATTCTCCTCTGCTCGTCCTGGACCGTCTCGGAGAAGAGGGGGGCGCTGGTGATCCCCGTCGTCGCTGCCGTGGTGGTCGGCGGGGCGATCGGGCTCTACTACTGGCTGTCGGCGATGCCGAGTTCCGGTATGACGACGTGGACGGTCCTGGCTGGTGCGTGGCTGGTCGGGGGTGGCACCAGCCTTGTTCTCGGGACGCGACTGTGCGCCCGCTTCGTGAGGACGCGGCGGGCGCACAGCGCGTTGGAGTGAGCCGGATGAGCTCTGCTCGTCAGCTCCAGCTCACCGTTGCGGCTCCTCCGGAGACCGTCAGGCGCAACTCGAAGGTCGTGTTGTAGGGGACGCCGCACATCTGCGCGTTGATGAGCATCTGCGCGCGGTTGGCGAGCGGTCGGCCGAGGTAGTTGAGCGACGAGCCACAGGCTCCCCCGATCGTCCAGGCCGGGCCCCACGGGTTGGCGGTCACCGTGTTGCTCGACAGGTTGTAGGAGGTGTAGAAGCTCATGCTCACCAGTCCGACCCAGGTGTCGATCTTGCAGCCGTTCCGCGCGGACCCGCTCACGGAGCACTCGCTGATGCCGCGCGTCTTCACGTCAGCACCTTCTCCTCCGATGCGGACGACACTGACGGATCCGTCCTCATAGGTGGAGATCGTGTAATCGCCATCAGGACGCTTCTCCTCGACCACCTTCCTTACCGTTATTTCCGTGGATCCGGGGCAGTTGTAGGCTCCGGAACGCGCCAGGGGTCCCGGGTATGGCTGACCGCCTTCAGCCGACTGATGGCACGCCGTGATTAGCCGCCCGGGACCCCGCAACGGCAGGACCGCTCATTGAGAAACGCGACCAGATCGCCCCGTAAGGACATGCCGGCAAGGTCGTTCACGGCGCACCGCACCCTCAACGGAAGGACCCTGCGTGCCCCAACTCTGGGCCGGTATCGACGCCGGCAAGACCGAACACCACTGCGTCGTCATCGACGCCAACGGAACCAAGCTGCTCTCCCAACGGTTCAAGAACCGAGAAACGGCGATCCTGACCCTGATGGGAGACGTCGCCTCCCTGCCAGGCGGCACCGACGTCGCCTGGGCAACGGACCTCAACCACGGCGGGACAGGGCTGCTGCAGACGCTCCTGCACTCGCATGCGCAGCCGCTGTTCTACATCTCAGGCCGCGTCGTGCATCACGCCTCGGGCGCCTACCGCGGCGAAGCCAAAACAGACGCGAAGGACGCGGTCATCATCGCCGACCAAGCGCGGACCCGGCGAGACGTGACGCTGATGCGCCAGGCCGACGAGGTCACGGCGGAACTGCGCCTGCTCTCGGCGCGACGAGAAGACCTGGTGCACGATCGCACCCGCGCCGTGAATCGCCTGCGCGCCATCCTGGTCCACTACTTTCCGTCGCTCGAGGGGGCATTCAACTACGCGACGACCAGGGGACCTCTGGTGCTGCTCACCCGGTACGCGACCCCCGGTGCGATCCGGCGCATGGGGGAGAGCCGGCTGGCGGCGTGGTTGAAGGGACAGGGCTGCTGGAAATCCGCGGCGGTCGCGAAGACGGCGGTGGAAGCCGCGCGCGAGCAGACATCGGTCGTCGTGGGGGAGGGGGCAGCGGCTCGGCTGGTGAGCCGGTCCGCGCGTGATCTCCTCCGCATCCGCGACGAGGTCGCCGAGCTCGACGGGGAGATCGAAGCCGCTTTGCAGGACAGCAGATCCGCGGATCTTCTGGTGTCGATTCCTGGGTTCGGGCGCAGGCTCGCCGCGGATTTCCTTGCCGCGACCGGTACTGACCTCGCCGCGTTCGAGACGCCCGACCGGTTGGCCAGCTTCGCGGGTCTCGCTCCCGTGCCGCGGGACTCCGGGAAGATCTCCGGCAACCATCACCGGCCACGTCGCTATGACCGGCGGCTGTTGAACGCCTGCTTCCAGGCGGCGTTCATCGCGTCGAGGAACTGCCCGGTCTCGCGCTCGTTCTACGATCGGAAACGCCAGGAGGGGAAGTCGCACAAGCAGGCTCTGATCGCTCTCGCCCGGCGCCGTATGAACGTCATCTGGGCGATCTTCCGTGACCAGACGACCTTCAACCCCACCCCGCCCCGGCCGAACGATCCCGTCACCCCGCTTCTGCAGCACGGTCCAGAGTCGCCATCGAGGAGCAGACCCACCATCGCCCTTGCGGCCGCCTGACGCGTCTAGGTGAGGAGTTCGGTCTGGATCCGGGCGGCGACGGCCTCGCGGAGGGGGCGGACGTTCTCGGTGCTCCAGTCGGTCGGGTCGGGGAACTTCCACTCCAGGAATCGGCCGGTCGGCGTTGCGGGGAGGGTGAGGCCGGGCTTCATGGTGATGACGATGTCCGCGTTCTCGAGGTCCTCGACGGTGACGGCGCGGGGGATGTGGTTCCTGATGTCGAGGCCGAGCTCGGCGACGGTCGCAGCGATCGCGGGGTTCACCGTCTCGGCGGGGGAGAGACCGGCGGAGGTGGCGGTGTAGCGGTCGCCGGCGAGGACTTCGAGCAGGCCTGCGCCGAGTTGGGAGCGGCCGGCGTTGTGCTGGCAGAGGAAGAGGACGGTGGGCTTCTCGGTCATGCGGGGATGCTGCTTCCGGTGGTGGTGCGGGTCCAGGTCTGGGTGGCGATCTGCACGGCGTCCCAGGGGGAGCCGAGCGGGGGTGTGTAGGAGAGGTCGAGGTCGGAGACCTGCTCGACGGTGAGCCCGGCGAACAGGGCGGTCGCGTACGTGTCGACGCGCTTGGCGGTCTCGGTGCCGAGGCGTCCGACGAGCTGCGCGCCGAGCAGACGTCCGTCGCGGGTGTCGCCGGTGATGCGGATCGTGATGGGCTGCGCGCCCGGGTAGTAGCGCTTGTGGTCGTCCGCGACCGCGCTCGTCGTCGCCGGCGCGAAGCCCGCGGCGAGGGCCTCGTGCTCGCGAAGGCCGGTGCGGGAGGCGACGAGGTCGAAGACCTTCACGACCTGCGTGCCGACCGAGCCGGCGAACCGGGCATCGCCGCCGAGAGCGTTCTCGCCGGCCACCCGTCCCTGCTTGTGGGCCGTGGTGCCCAGCGGCAGGTAGGTGCTGCCGAGCAGACGGTGGTGCGTGGTCACTCCGTCGCCTGCCGCGAACACGTGCGGCAGGCCCGTGCGCATCGCCTCGTCGACGACGACCGCGCGGCCGGCGCCGAGAGACGCTCCGGCGCGGGCGAGCAGGTCGGTGTTCGGCTTCACGCCGACGACGAGGAGGACGACGTCAGCGGTGCGGGTGAGAGGTGTGCCGTCGTGGTCGGCGTGCACGGCGAGGCCGGTGGCGGTCTTCTCGATCGAGGCGACGGTGGTGCGGGTGAGAACCTCGACGCCGCGCTCGGTCAGTTCGGTGTGGACGAGGGCGCCGAGTTCGGGGTCGAGGGTGGAGAGCACTTCCGGGCCGCGCTGGAGCTGGGTGACTCGGAGGCCGCGGACGGTGAGGGCTTCGGCCATCTCGAGGCCGACGTAGCCGGCGCCGACGATGATCGCGGTCTGCGGGTCTCGACTGTCGAGGAACCGCTCGAGCGCGAAGGTGTCGCCCATCGAGTGCAGCACGTGCACTCCGTCCTCCGGCCCCAGTGCGTCCACTCCCGCGATGCCGGCGGAGGAGGCGAGGGCGCCGGTGCCGACGATCAGCTCGTCGTACCCGATCCGGTCGAGCGAGCAGTCGGGGGTGCGGACGGTGAGCTGCTGCCCGGCGACGTCGATGTCCGTCGCGAAGGTGTCCAGGCGCAGGGTCATGCCGGTGGCTTCGAGATCGGCGTGGCTGCGGTGCGCAAGCGACTGCCATGGCTGCACCTCGCGGGAGAAGTAGTACGGGATCCCGCAGATGGAGAAGTTCGGGTACGAGTCGGCGACGACGACGGTCACGTCGACGGACGGGTCGAGCTCGCGGGCGCGCAGCGCGGCGGAGATCCCCGCGTCGCTGCCGCCGATAGCGACGAGATGCATCAGATGGGCCTTTCGAATCAGACGTGTGAAGAGGTCGAGGTGGCCGGGACCACAAGGTCCCCGGCGGCCCGGGCGGCGCCCGGGAAGAGGAACACGGCGATGCCGACGCCGATCGCGGCGCCGACGAGCTGCGCAGCGACGAACGGCAGGACGGAGGCGGGGGCGATGCCGGCGAAGGTGTCGGTGAAGACGCGGCCGAGAGTCACGGCGGGATTCGCGAACGAGGTCGAGGACGTGAACCAGTACGCGGCACCGATGTACGCGCCGACCGCGGCCGCCGCGAGCGGGCCTCGGTGCGTACGGGCGAGGGAGAGGATCACGAGGACCAGGCCCGCGGTGGCGACGACCTCCCCGAGCAGGTGCCCGGCAGTGACCCGCTCCGTCGTCGCGATCGAGGACGGGATTTCGAACATCGCATTCGCGAGGACCGCGCCGCCGATGCCTCCGAGCAGCTGCGCGCCCACGAACACCGCCAGCTCCCGCCCCAGCAGGCCGGTGCGGTCGCGACGACCGAGGACCGCGTCCACGGCGGAGACGAGCGGATTGAAGTGCGCCCCCGACACCGGGCCGAGAGTGAGGATCAGCACCGCCAGCCCCAGCGCGGTCGCGAGGGAGTTCTCCAGCAGTTGCAGACCGACGTCGTCCGGGGAGAGCGTCTGAGCGGCGATGCCGGAGCCGACGACGATCGCCACGAGCAGACCGGTGCCGAGGAACTCGGCCACGGCCCGACGAGCGAGCGGAGGAGGGGAAGTGGTGTCCATGTCGTCGGCCATCTTGACCGCTCACGATCACTCAGTCAAGATTGAGTCAATGAACACCGAGCGAACCGAACTCGAAGCGCGCGCCGCCCGGCACGCCGCCCTCAGCGACCCCGCGCGCCTGCGGATCACCGACCTGCTCACCCTCGGAGACCTCGCGCCGCGGGAGCTGCAGGACCGTCTTGGGATGCCCTCGAACCTCGTCGCGCACCACCTCGCCGTCCTCGAGCGCGAAGGCATGATCCTCCGTCGCCGCTCGGAGGCGGACCGGCGCCGCAGCTACGTCCATCTGATCCCCGGGGCGTTCGACCAGCTCGGGCCCTCGACCACCGCCGCAGCGCGGCGAGTGCTGTTCGTGTGCACCGCGAACTCCGCCCGCTCCAAGCTCGCCGCGCAGCTCTGGGCGCAGCGCAGCCCCATCCCCGTCGCCTCCGCCGGCACCCACCCGGCCGCCGCGGTGGCCGCCGGAGCGATTGCGACCGCCGAACGCCACGGCCTCCCGCTACCCGAAGGAGCCCCGCAGCAGCTCGCGGACGTCGCCGCCGACACAGACCTCGTGATCACCGTCTGCGACGCCGCGCACGAGGAACTCGGCTCGGACGCGCTGCACTGGTCGATCCCCGACCCGGTACCTGCCGGCACGGATGCCGCGTTCGATGCGGCCTACGACGAGCTCGCCGCGCGCGTCGACGCTCTCGCGGCGAGGGTCACGGCCGCCTGATCAGACGCGGGTGAGCATCCCGGCGAGGGAGTCGAGCGCGCCGGGGACGAGGGAGAAGTACGCCCACGTGCCGCGCTTCTCGCGGGCCAGGATCCCGGCGTCCACGAGGATCTTCAAGTGGTGCGACACGGTCGGCTGACTCAGCCCGACCGGCTCCGTGAAGTCGCACACGCACACCTCGCCCGAGCTGCTCGACGCCACGATCGACACCAGGCGGAGCCTCGCCGGATCCGCCATCGCCTTCAACGCTCGCGCCAGCAGCTCCGCGCCCTCGGCGCTCAGCGGCTCGCGCGCGAGCGGCGCGCAGCACGCGGCCGCCGCCGCGGTGAGAGTCAGCTCGGTCGTCGCCATGCCTCCACCCTCCCACACATTGACAGCCATCGATATGCCGGGGCAGACTCGATCCATCGATGACCGTCGATGTTGAGGAGTGCACCTGATGACCCTGCTGCTGACCGTCCCGCCCCGCACCGACGAGCGCCGCCTCACCGGCCTGCCCGTCGCCGTCATCGGCGCCGGCCCCGTGGGTCTCGCCGCCGCCGCGCAGCTGCTCGAGCGCGGCCTCGACGTCATCGTCTACGAGGCGGGTGAGAGCGCAGGTGCCGCTGTGCAGCAGTGGGGTCACACTCGCTTGTTCTCCCCGTGGGAGTTCCTGGTCGACGCGGCCGCCGGGCGCCTGCTCGACGCCGCCGGCTGGGAGGCCCCCGCAGCGAAGAAGCTGCCCACCGGGCACGAGTTCGTCCGCGACTACCTCGCTCCTCTCGCCGCGACCCCGGAGCTCGCCCCGGTCATCCGCTACCGCTCCCGTGTCACCGCCGTCTCTCGTGAGGGCATGGATCGCACCCGCTCCACCGGCCGCGCTGCGACCCCGTTCCTGCTGCGCCTGGACACTCCGGAGGGCGCCGTCGACGTCACCGCGCGCGCGGTCATCGACACCTCCGGCACCTACTCCACGCCCAACGCGCTCGCCTCCGCGGGCCTTGACCCAATCGGTGTCCTTGATGTCGCGGAGCACCTCAGCCACGCACTGCCGGACGTGCTCGGTGCGGACCGTGCCCGGTTCGCCGGGAAAAGCGTCCTCGTCGTCGGCGCCGGCCACTCCGCCGCGAACACCCTGATCAAGCTCGCTCGACTCGCCCGCGAGGAACCGGAGACGAGGATCACGTGGGCGATCCGCGGCACGAGCCCGGTGCGCGTCTTCGGCTCCGGCGACGACGAGCTCGAGGAGCGCGGCAAGCTCGGCGGCACCGTCCACCAGCTCGTCCGCGACGGCGCGATCACCCTCCTGGACCGCTTCGAAATCGACCGCCTCGAGAAGACCCCCTCCGGCGGCGTCACGGTGATGGGGCGCCGCCGGAAGGAGCGCGAGAGCGTGGAAGTCGATGTCGTGGTGCAGGCCACCGGGTTCCGGCCCGACCTCGACATGCTGCGCGAGATCCGCGTCTCCCTGGACGAGATCGTGGAAGCACCCCGCGCCCTCGCCTCGCTCATCGACCCGAACCTGCACTCCTGCGGCACCGTCGACCCCCACGGCGTCGCGGAACTCGCCCACCCCGAGCCGAACTTCTTCATCGCCGGGATGAAGTCGTACGGCCGTGCGCCGACCTTCCTGCTCGCCACCGGCTACGAGCAGGTCCGCTCCATCGCGGACGAACTCGCCGGCGATCACGCCGCCGCCCGGCGCGTCCAGCTCGTGCTCCCCGAAACCGGCGTCTGCTCCACCGACATCGGATCCGCCGGAGGGAGCTGCTGCTCATGACCGCGATCCGGCCGATGACCCCCGGAGACTGGGCGGCGGTCGAGACGATCTACCGCGAGGGGATCGCGACCGGGCACGCCACCTTCGAGGCCGAACCGCCCACGCGGGAGGCGTTCGACGCGGGGAAGCTCGACGTCGGGCGCCTGGTCGCCGTCGACGGAGAACAGATCCTCGGCTGGGCCGCGTTGTCGAAGGTCTCGGCCCGCCCCGTCTACCGGGGCGTGGTCGAGCACTCCGTCTACATCGCCGCCGCTGCACGTGGCCGCGGCGTCGGATCGAGGCTGCTGGCCGCGCTCATCGCCGCGGCGGACGACGCGGACCTGTGGACGATCCAGTCGAGCATCTTCCCCGAGAACACCGCCAGTCTCGCCCTCCACGACCGCGCTGGATTCCGGCGTGTGGGCATCCGGGAGCGCATCGCGCAGATGACGTACGGGCCGGAGGCTGGCCGCTGGCGCGACACGATCCTCATCGAGCGGCGGCGCCCGTGACGCCGTGACTCGTCCAGGATCCGCGTGTATCGTGATCGTCACAACGGGCCGGTTCCCGGAACGTTGCCAGCCGAAGACCCCGCCTAGCGGGGTCTTCGTTTTTAAGGCGTCCAGATCCGGTCGTGCGACGTCGACGCGTCGATCAGAGCGCCCAGGCGCGTCATCGTCGCCGCGGACTTCGGGTGCGTCTCCGTCACCGTCTGCCGACGCCGGTGCAGGTAGATCGCGAGGTCGGCCGCCTGCACCCCGGCGGCGTTCCTCGAGGACGCGAACTGGATCGGGGAGGAAATCAGGTTAAGGCGGCTCGTCAGGTAGCCCGGCGTGCCCAGTGACCGGTAGCTCTCGAACTGCCGCCGGTGCTCCTCCTGCGTCGCGATCTCGTCGGCGACGACGATCACCTCCTCGGTATCGAAGGAGAAGACGTCACGGCGGTACTCGTTCACCCGCTCGAGCAGGTGCTGCAGCACGATCTTGTGCGGCTGCTCCGGGTACCGGTACCGGGCGTTCAGGCGCTTCACGTCCACGCCCCGGAACAGGTAGCGGACTTCTGCCTCCTGCGCGATGCGCAGCGCGGCCGCGTAGATGCCCGCCGCCTCACGATGCTTCCCGCGCAGAGGAGCCCACTCGCCGGCGCCGCCCATCAGCTCGTGCCCGTGAAACTCGACATCCGCCGGCACCCCGTGATCCGCGGCGATCTGCTCCCGGAGAGCGGCGTAGCCGTGCTCGAGCTGCTCCCACTTCTCCTGTGTCGTCACGGCAGCGCCGATGAAGTAGAAGTCCTGTGTGTAGGACTCGTCCAGGTACGCGATCAGCACCCCGTCATCATGTCAGCGACCCCCGCCACCACTGGCGGCAGAACAGCCCGGACGGGCCGCTCCGGACAGCTCAAAGGCGCGAGCATGTCGCAGGAACACACATGCTCGGGGTGCATGGAGAGCACCCGATCGATCGGCTGTCACCGCTTGCGCGCGTCGGCGTCGAGGGTCTGCTGGAGAAGTCGGAGAGCCTTAGGTCCTACCCCATGGAGGGTCGCGAGGTGGTCCAGGCCCACCCGCCGCAGGTCGTCCGCATCGTGCACGCCCGCTTCCTCGAGCGCGCGGGAGGCCGGGGCGCCGATGGCGGGTAGCTGTCGAGACGGTTCCATAAGTCCGACCCTACGAACCGAACTGCTGCCCCGATAGCCGATGTCATCGCTCACCTCGGCACGCCTGCGCCAGGCTGCGGCGCTACTGCGGTCGTGTTCGTTCGCCTCATCCCACGGATCGCAGCGGATCGAACTGCCGTGAAGCCGTCGAAGGACAAGCGGGAACGCTTAGCCAGGGCGCCGGTATCCCGCTGCGTCGAGGACCGCCGGCGTCATTCAGGGCGGGTTGCGCACTTGAACGTCAGGAGCGGACGAGCCGCGCGATGGCGTCGGAGGCTTCTTGCAGCTTGATCTTCGCTTCGTCGCCGCCGGCTGCGGCGGCCTCGAGGACGCAGTGGTTCAGGTGGTCGTTCAGGAGACCGAGCGCGACGGACTCGAGGGCGCTGGTCATCGCGGAGATCTGGGTGAGGATCTTGATGCAGTACTGCTCGTCTTCAACCATGTTCTGCAGGCCGCGAGCCTGCCCCTCGATGCGGCGAAGGCGGCGGAGGTACTGGTCCTTGTCGGAGATGTAGCCGTGGGCGCCGGTGATGTCGGTCTGCTCGCTCGTCTGCTCGGTCACGGTGTCCTCATCCCCCGGGTGCTGGTGCAGCTCGTCCGCTGCTGCGCGGGGCGGACGGGTACGGAGGGGGTTTTCAGCCGCTCCGGCTGCTTTCTGCATACTCTAGGGGGGTATGCATGGGCGTCCCTTCTGATGCCCTCGGACGAGTGACGAGCAGTGTCGGAGGTGTGGATCATGAGCGACAGCGTCGTTTCTAAGCTGTCCGCGCCGCTGATGCGCGCGGTGGTCGTGGTGCTGACGTTGGCGGCTCTGCTGCTGGGCGTGTTCGCGATGCACTCGATGATGGGCAGCCATTCCGACGCGTCTGTGTCCGCAGGACACACGCATGCGCAGACCGATGCTCACGCCGACCCGGTAGCTGCGTCGACAGGCGGGATGGCTCTCGTGGCTGGCGCCGATCAGGGCGCGGTCGTGCCGATGGTGCCGTGTGATGACAGTTGCGCGATGGGGTGCGCTCTGATGGCGGCGACGTGCGTCATCGTCTTCTTCCTCGCGTCCCTGATCCTCCTGGCCCGGGTGCCGGCGCTGTTCGCGCGCGTGCTCGACGCGGGTCCGCGTCTTCTGCTGCTCGTTCCGCGCGCGAAGTTCCATGTGTATCTGCCGTCGTTGACGGTGTTGTCGATCAGTCGCACCTGATTCGCCTGTCGTCGCAGCGTCCGCTGCGACCTCATCACCCCGCCCGCAGGGCGCGGTTCCGGCGATTCCTGCTACCGACTGAACGGATACGACACTCATGAACAACAAGCGCACTCTTCTCGCCTCGACTCTCGCTCTGGCGACCGCAATTACTCTGGCCGCCTGCTCGGACAGCTCCGGCACGGGCGGCATGGAGGGGATGGACCACAGCAGCTCCTCCTCGTCCGCGTCCGCGTCGCCGTCTTCGACTGCTGCGGCGGAGGCGGACTTCAACGATCAGGACGTGATGTTCGCGCAGATGATGAAGCCCCACCACGAGCAGGCGGTGGAGATGGCCGACATGATCCTCGCGAAGGACGGCATCAGCACCGACGTCACCGACCTCGCGACCCAGATCAAGGAAGCGCAGGGTCCGGAGATCGCGCAGCTCGAGGAGTGGATCAGCGCGTGGGGCGCTGAGGACTCGATGTCGGGCATGGATCACAGCATGGACGGGATGATGTCCGACGAGGACATGTCCTCGCTGGAGAGCGCGACCGGCGCCGAGGCGGAGACGCTGTTCCTCGAGCAGATGATGATGCACCACGAGGGCGCCGTGGAGATGGCGCAGACCGAGGTCGACGAGGGCCAGAACGCGGACGCCATCGACATGGCGAACACGATCGTGCAGACCCAGACCGAGGAGATCGCAACCATGCAGGATCTCCTCGCGTCCCGCTGACCCGTCTTTCTGACGCCCCTTCCCCCTCCTGGGCAGGCGGAGCGCTGCTGCGTCGCGCCCGTGCGCGCTACCGCCGCGCCCCGGTGGGGGTCGCCGTACCTGGCGATCCCCACCCTCTACTTCTTCGCGCCCTCTGAGGGCGCTCGAACCAGAAACGTCCCCCTATGCACCGCCTTCCTCTTCACCCCCGTCCGCTTCGCTCGGGAGTCGCCCGGTGAGCGCCGCGTCGACGCCGACGAGCGACCCGCGCCGCCGCGACGTGCACCGCACCCGAACCCGCACCCGCGATGCCTCCCCGCGGCAGGCTGCGCTCACGCTCGGACGCCGGGTGACGTACACGGCGCCCTCGCGAGCCGACGCGCAGGCGTTGCAGCACGCCGCCCGCGTCGCGGCCCGCCCGCGCCCGGCCCCGCCGGGCACGGCCACGATGCGGCCGCGCCTGGCTGGGATGTCCGCGATGACTCTCGTCACGATGATCGCGGTGACCTCCTCCATGCCCGCGTTCGCCGTCGACGGCACCCCGACCAAGACCACGACCCTGGCCGTCAGCGAGGCGCAGCCGCAGACGTTCGTCGCGGCCGGCGCGGTGCAGCTCACCGTCACCCGGGACACGTTCGGCGCGGAAGCCAAACCCGAGGTGCTGGTGACCGCCGCCGTCGCCACGGAACTCGTGGACGACGCATCAGAAGAGTCCGCCGCATCCACTGAGGACAGCGAGGTCGCGTCCGCTACCTGGCGGGTGCCGGTCGCGGGGCGCATCTCGAGCACGTTCGGTCCTCGCCCGGATGCCCCGGTCGCGGGCGTGAGCGCGTTCCACAAGGGCACCGACCTCGCCGCCCCCTGCGGAACCCCGGTGGTCGCAGCGACTGGCGGCACGGTCGAGGAAGCCGGCTACGCCGGCAGCTACGGCAACTGGATCCTGCTGGCGAGCAGCGACGGCATCGAGACCGGCTACGCGCACAACAGCGACCTGCTCGTGGACGTGGGTGACACGGTCGCCGCCGGCGACCTGATCGCTCTCGTGGGCTCCACCGGCGCCTCCTCCGGCTGTCACCTGCACTTTGAAACGCGCGTGGACGGGAGCCCCGTGGACCCGGAAGGCTTCATGAGCGATCTGGGTGTCGGCCTTGGCTGAGCATTGCGGGCACCGCTCGCGCCGCACGCGGCGTCTCGCCGTCATCGTCGGCGCCGCCGTGACGGTGGCGCTGCTCACCGGCTGCGTTTCGTCAGGCCGCGTGGAGACGGGCGCGCTCGTGGCCGCGCCGGCAGGGTTGGAGCACGTGCACGGGCTGGGCTGGGATCCGGTGACCGGGCTCACCTACGCGGCTGCGCACTCGGGAGTGTGGGTGATCCCCACCGACACCCTCCCGGACACCTACCCGGCCAGCCCCACCCCGACCGACGACGAAGCGGGCGGAGGGCCGGTCGCCGGCCGGGCGCAGGACACGATGGGGTTCACGATCACCCCGGAGGGAGTGTTCTACGCCTCCGGGCATCCCGACCCCGCCGACAGGTCCGCGCCAGGACCCAACCTGGGTCTGATCCGCAGCATCGATGCGGCCGCGACCTGGGAGCCGGTGTCCCTGAGTGGGGAGACGGATTTCCACGACCTCGCGACCGTCGCTCTCACCGATGCGGCGACCCGCGTGTACGGGTACGACGCGAGCCGCGGCGTCATCCTCCGCAGCGACGACTCCGGCGCCGCATGGACCCCGTCTGCGCAACTGCCGCTGCGCGATCTGACCGTGGACCCCGAGCGTCCCGACCGGGTGTTCGCGACGACCGAGACGGGCTTACAGGTCAGCGAGGACGCCGCGGTCACGTTCCGGCCCGTCTCCGGCGCGCCCGCCCTGTTCCTCGTGGACGGCAGTGCCGGCGGGCAGCTGGTCGGTGTCGACGTCGACGGGACGTTGTGGACGGGAACTCTCGAGGGCTCCTGGCAGAGCCACGGAACCCTCGAGGGGCAGCCGGAGGCGTTCGCGCTCGTCGACGGCGAAGAACAGTGGGTCCTTGCCGCCGACGAGCGCGGAGTGGTCGCCTCCGGCGACTACGGGCGCACCTGGACGGTACTGCGGCCCTCCTCGTGACGGACTGGGCTGGTGTCGCGTTCGCGCGCGGCGCGGGTGCTGGCCTGCGGGGACAGCTCCAGGCGGCGCAGCAGCTGCGCGTTCACGGCGACGACGACCGTGGACGCGGACATCAGCAGAGCCCCGACCGACATCGGCAGCACGAACCCGATCGGCGCGAGCACTCCCGCGGCCAGGGGGACGGAGAGGAGGTTGTAGCCGGCCGCCCACCACAGGTTCTGCTTCATCTTCCGGTAGCTGGCCCGGGACAGCTCGATCACGGACAGCACCGACCGGGGGTCATCGGAGGCCAGGATCACCCCGGCGGATGCGATCGCGACATCGGTGCCTGCGCCGATCGCGATTCCCACGTCGGCCTGCGCGAGAGCGGGAGCGTCGTTGACGCCGTCACCGACCATCGCGACCCGTCGGCCCTCGCGCTGCAACTCGATGACCTTCGCGGCCTTGTCCTCCGGCTTCACGCCGGCGAACACCCGGTCGATGCCGAGCTCCTCGCCCACGGTGCGGGCGACCGCTTCCGCGTCGCCGGTGATCATGACCACCTGCACGCCGATCGCGTGCAGCGCGTCGACAGCCTGCCGGGACTCCTCCCGCACCTCATCCGCGAGCCCGAGAGCCCCGATGACCCGACCGCCGGCGAGGACGTGGAGGATGATCATCCCCTCCGCCTCCCACGCGCGCGTCTGCTCGAGCGCGGCAGCGTCGTGCGCGCGCAGCATCGACGGACCGCCCACGCTCACCGCACGCCCCTCGACCTGCGCCGTGACGCCGACAGCGGTCGACGCCTGGAAACCGGTCGCTGCCGGCACCCGCACGCCGCGGCTGTTCGCGGCTGCCACGATCGCCCGAGCGAGAGGGTGCTCACTGTCCGCCTCGACCGCCGCAGCGACCGCGAGCAGCTGCTCCTCGTTCACCCCGTCGACAGTGTGCACGGCGGCGAGCGTCGGCTCGCCCTTGGTCAGGGTGCCCGTCTTGTCGAACAGGACCGTGGTCACCGTGCGCATGCTCTCCAACGCGAGACGGTCCTTGACGAGGACGCCGCCCTTCGCGGCCCGCTCGGTCGCGATGGACACCACCAGCGGGATCGCGAGTCCCAGCGCGTGCGGGCACGCGATGACCAGAACCGTGATGGTGCGGATCACCGCCTCGTCGGGACTGCCCAGCAGCGACCACACGATCGCGGTGATCACTCCCGCGCCCAACGCGAACCAGAACAACCACCCGGCGGCAACATCAGCGATGCGCTGCGCCCGGGAGGACGAGTTCTGCGCCTCCGTGACCAGGCGCTGGATGCCGGCGAGAGCGGTGTCGTCGCCGACGGCCGTCACCTCCACCCGCAACGCCGTGTCCGTGGCGACCGTGCCGGCCACGACCATCGATCCCGGGCCGCGACTGACCGGGCGGGACTCCCCGGTGATCATCGACTCATCCACGTCCGCGGTGCCCTCCAGCACCCGGCCGTCCGCCGGCACCCGGCCGCCGGGACGCACGACCACGACATCCCCCTGCACCAGGTCCGCGGGAGACACCTTCTCCACCTCACCCTCGCGCACCCGCTCCGCCTCATCCGGCAGCAGCGCCGCGAGAGAGTCCAGCGCCGAGGACGTCTGCGCGAGAGAGCGCATCTCGATCCAGTGCCCGAGCAGCATGATCACGATCAGCAGCGCCAGCTCCCACCAGAAGTCCAGCTCGTGATCCAGCAGCCCCGCGCTCGCACCCCACGACGCGAGGAACGCGACCGTGATCGCCAGAGCGATCAGCAGCATCATCCCCGGCGTCCTCGAGCGCAGCTCCGACACCGCCCCCTGCAGGAAGGGCCGGCCGCCCCAGACGTACATCACCGTCCCGAGCACCGGCGAGATCCAGCCGACCCCCGCAACGTCGGGGAGGGAGTAGCCCAGGATCATCGAGAACATGCCGCTGAACACGACCACCGGCACCGCGAACACCAGCATGATCCAGAACAACCGCCGGAACTGGCCGACATGATCGCCGTGGCCGCCGTGGCCGCCGTGGCCGCCGTGGCCGCCGTGGCCGCCGTGGCCGCCGTGGCCGCCGTGGCCGGCAGCGCCCGCCGTCATGTTGTGGCCTGCGTGAGGATCAGGCGCTCCGCGCATCTGGTGCCCGGCGTGCCCGTCAGGGGCCGTACTCACGTGATGACCTGTCCTTCCCGCGTCGACGTCGCGTGCTTCGACGGTGCGGTGAGCACTCTCGTGCTCGTCATCGTGCAGGTGGTGCTGCGCCATCATGACTCCTTCCGGCCGCTTCCGGCCTGATCCGACGGTATACCCCCCGGGGGTATCAGACAACGGGGTGATCGGGCGGAAGATTCCCGACTTGACCGAAGATGTCGGGGCAGGGGCAACGCACCACATCGATACGGGATGGGTTGGGCGGGTGCCTAGGCTGAGCGCATGAGTGACTCCAACCCGTCTGGCACGCCGTCGCCCGTCCCGGAGCGCCCCCGCTGGGTGAAGGTGTTCATGGTCGTCGTCGTCGTCCTCGCGATCGGCTTCATCGTCGTGCACCTGCTCACCGGCGGCGGGGCGCAGATGATGAATCACTGATGATGCTCGGCCCGCGAGCTCGCCGAGTCGCCCTCACCGTCCACGTCCTGGTGTCCGTGGGCTGGTTCGGCGCGGTGGGCGCGTTCCTCGCGATCGCGCTCGTCGGAGCGACCAGCAGCGACCCCTTCACGGTCCGAAGCGCCTACTTGGCGTTGGACCCGCTGGGGACGTTCGTCATCATCCCGTTCGCCCTCGCCTCCCTCGCCACCGGAATCCTGCAAGGCCTCGGAACGCACTGGGGACTGGTGCGCCACTACTGGGTGGCGATCAAGCTGTGGCTGAGTGTCTTCGCAACCGCAGTCCTCCTGCTGCACACGCGCCTCATCGAGACGATGTCCCTCGCCGCCCGCCACGGGCTCATCCCCTCCACGCTCGAGGGAACCCGCACGCAACTGGTCGTCGCGACCGCCGGCGGCGCCGTCGTTCTCGTGGTTATCACCGCCCTGTCCGTCCTCAAGCCTCGCGGCCGCACCCGGCTCGGGCTGAGAGCAACCCGAACGACCTGACCGGCGTTGAGTTCCGGCGTGTCAGCGCCGAGACAATGAGGAGGCGCGGGGGTGATCGCTGCCCGGGCGCAGCGCTATCCAGAGCCCGCACCGCCGGCACACGTACGCGGCGCCATCGTTGAGTGCGTGAACCTGACGTCGACGGCGGGCCCGTCCGCAGCAGGAACAGGTGACGGAGGAATCAGGGTTCACGGGCAGCGATCGCTTCCACGAGCTGCTCCGTCGTCGGAAGACCCGCCAGCCCGCTCGGCGTGAAGTAGATCCGACAGGCAAGATCCGTGGTCCGCCCGCCCGACGGGAACAGGTCTTCCCCGTCGAGGGTGATCGTCGGGGAACCCGCGAAAGCGACGCCGGCGGCGTCCTCCGGTGTCGCCAGAAGCCGGTAGGTGACGGGGATGTCGGAGTGGCCGGTGGACTTCAGCGCCTGGTCCAGGCGAGGGCCGACGTCCTTCCAGTTCGGGCAGTCGTCGATGTGAAGAACCTCGATCATCATTCTCCGATCATCCTCCCGCCGTGCGCGTCGCACCCGAGGAGAGCACTTCTGAGGTTGAGGGTGTCTGCCCCGGAACATCGATCGTCAGCCCGCTCGTGGCTCGCCTGTCGGCGCCCGCTCTAGTCATCGTCATCGTCGTCTTCTACGAGCTCGCCTTCCCAGGCCTCGCGTCCCTCGTGAATGGCGAAGAGAGCGATGACGAACCCTGCAACCGGGTCAAGCCACGCGGCTCCAGTGAGGGCGTAGAGGACGAGCCCGACGAGGGTGGAGACGCTCAACAGCACGCAGATCCGAGTCTCCGCTGCGTCCGCGAGGATCAGGGGGTCTCCGAGCCTCTTCCCGACACGCGTTTTCACCGCCGCAAGGACCGGCATGACGATGATCGAGAGGATCAGGAGCACGATGCTGACCGGGGAGGACTCGGGAGCGTCACCCGCGATCAGGCTGCGGATGCCCTCGATGCTCACGTAGGCGGCGAGGAGGAAGAACGTCACGGCGACGAACTTCAACGTGCGCCGCTCCTTCGCTTCGTCCGCCTCACCATGCCGCAGCCGCGCCGCCAGGCGCAGCCCTACCAGCACGGCGGCGATCGACTCGATGCCGGAGTCGATGCCGAACCCGATCACGGACACGAGTCCCGCGGCGATACCGGCCGCGATCGCGACGATGCCCTCGATGACGTTGTAGGCGACGGTGAATTGCGCCAGGCGCAGCCCGCGTCGGGTCAGCTGTTCGGTCTCGGCGGGGGTGAGTGCGCTCATTCGGTGGTCCTCTCGGGGCGGGGGTGACGGGTCAGATGGGGAGGACGAATCCGTTGATCAGGTTCTGGAGGCGGTAGATCAACTGGGTCCACAGGCCGCTGACCATGGCGGTGCCGATGAGGATGAGTAGCCCTCCGCCGAGGAGGTTGATGGTGCGGATGTGGCGTTTGAGGAAGCTGGTCGCGGTGGCGGCCCAGGAGAATCCGAGGGCGATCAGCAGGAACGGCAGTCCCAGGCCCAGGCAGTACAGCAGGCCGAGGAACGCGCCGCGGCCGGCGGAGGCGCCGTCCAGGCTCAGCGCGGAGATCGCGGCGAGGGTGGGCCCGAAGCAGGGTGTCCAGCCGAGCCCGAACACCACACCGAGCAGGGGTGCTCCGGCGAGTCCGGTCGCGGGTTTCCAGCGGGGGCGGATGGTGCGTTGCAGGAACCGGACCTGCCCGATGAACACGACGCCCATGAGGATCACGAGCACTCCGAGGATGCGGGTGACGGTGTCCTGCCATTCGAGCAGCCATGTCCCGAGGGCGCCGAACGCGGCGCCGTAGGCGATGAAGACGACGGCGAAACCGGCGATGAACAGGCCCACTCCGGCGACGAGGCGGCGCCGGCTGCCTGTGGCGAGGTCGGGGTTTCCGCCGATGTAGGCGAGGTAGCCGGGGACGAGGGGGAGCACGCACGGGGACGCGAACGAGACGAGGCCGGCGAGGACCGCGATGGGCGCGGCGAGCAGGAGTTGGCCGCTGAACACAGCCTCTCCCCAGTTCACGAGGCCGCCTCCGCGATGGTGTCCGCGATGAGGGTGTCGAGGATGGAGCGGGCGGTGACCCGGCCGAGGATCCGCGCGGCGGGTCGGCCGTCGACGTCGAGCACGAGGGTGGTAGGGACGGCGTTCGCGGCGAACTTCCCAGAGAACGCGAGGGCCACGGCGGCGTCGGTATCGATGATCGAGGGGTAGGTGATGCCGTAGGTGTTCGCGAACGAGGTGGCGGTGTCGGCTTGGTCGCGAACGTTGACACCGAGAAACGCCGCTCCGTTCCCGTCGTACTGCTCGTGCAGCGCTTGCAGGTCGGGTGCTTCGGCGCGGCAGGGGGCGCAGGCGGCGTACCAGAAGTTCACGACGAGCACCTGCCCGCGGTAATCCTCGGAGCTGATCGCGTCGCCCGTTTCGCTCGTTCCGGCGAAGTCGACCGGCTCGCCGCGGCTGCCGACAGGCCATTCGATGACGGTGCCGTCACCGGCGACGTAGTTCTTGTTCGACCCGCCGCGGTACTGCTCCGCGAGGTCGTCCCGCGCGCATCCGCTGGTCCCGATGCCGATCATCGCGAGCGGGGGCAGGGCCAGCAGGGCGCGGCGGCTGAGGGCGCTCACGAGGCGAGAGCGGCGTCGAGAGCGGCCTGGATGTCTTCGAGGCGTTCGAGCTGGATCGCCTCGTCGTTGACGAAGATCGTCGGCGTGCCCTGCACCCCCAGGTCCTTGCCCGCCTCGAAATCAAAGCGCACCCGCTCGAGCGTCGACGGGTCGGCCACATCCGCGTCGTACTGCTCCAGGTCGAGGCCGATCTCCTCCGCGAAGCCGCGGAACACGTCGGCCTTGGAGTCTTGGCTCTCGCCCCAGCTCGCCTGCGTCTGGAACATCCGGTCGTACATCTCCTCGAACCGGTCCTGCCGCGCTGCTGCCTCGACGGCGAGAGCGGCATTCTCGGAGTTGCGATGCGAGGGAATCGGGAAGTAGCGGGTCGCGAAGGTGACCCGGCCTGCGTACTCCTCACGCAGCTGCTCGATGGTCGGGTAGACGGCCGCGCAGACCTCGCACTCGAAGTCGAGGAACTCGACCAGCGTCACCTTCCCGTCCTCCGCCTGATCGAGCATGTGGGTGTTCTGCTCGAGGACGGGCGTCGCGGCGGCGACCTCTTCGCGGGAGGCGGAGAAGGGCCGGAAGATCGCGATCGCGGCGATGACCGCGACGACGAAGACAGCCGCGGCGATGGCGATCAGGTTGACCTTGGTGCTGGTTTTCACGGGTGGTGCTTTCTGTCAGGCCGGTGGTCGGCAGAAACAAGGGGACGGCGCCGTGATCCGGCGAACGGTGAGGCTCAGGGCTGCGCCTCGATCAGGTTTCGCTCGTCTGTGGTTGGGGCGCGTCCGCTCTGCCGAAGACCTGCAGGAGGGCCCAGCCGGCGATGCCGCAGGTGGTGAAGATGTCGGCGACGTTGAAGATCGCGAACCAGTCGACCGCGATGAAGTCGACGACCTCTCCGCCCAGCGGCGTGTCCGCGGCTCGGC
>NZ_PSVU01000055.1:0-23074 GCF_002932515.1 Rathayibacter sp. AY1D5 | reverse complement strand
GGGCGCCCGTGGGCGGTGCGGGGACGGCCTGCGGAGGAGCGACCGGAGCGGCCTCCGGGGTCGTCGCGCGGGGTCGACGGGGTCGGAGGAGGGGCTCGAGGAGCGGCGGTCGGAGGCGCCGGATCCCGCACCGGGAGCGGAGGGGTCCGCAGTCGCCGCCGCATCCTCCGCGGGCGAGGCGGCGGTCGGAGTCGACACCGCTTCCGGGGCGGTCATCGCCTCGGGCGCGAGTGCGGCGGAGGCGAACACCACGGAGAGCACGAGGGTCGTCGTCGGGACGAACGCGGCGAGAGCGCGGGTGGTGCGGGTCACGGACGGTCCAGTTCTGCGGGCTCTGCGATGCGCCCGCCTGTGATTACTACCAGGAGCGCGAAGTGCTCTGCACCCCCGCTTCCGGGTGGAGTGCCGCGGAGCGCGCCAGCGGGCTCGGCCATTCTCGTGCGCCCACCTCCTCGACGAGGCGGCGCTGAGCCGGATCGATCAGGCGACCGATCTCCTTCTCGGGGAGCGCCTGCGGGGGAGCGGCTGTTCCTTCCCGCCCGCGGAGATCGACGTGACGGCGCTCCCGCCCAGGCCCGGCACGTCCTTCGGCATCTGGTGCCCTGAGCCGCGCACATCGAGCCCGCACTCGCCCTGCGCGTCGGATGATGCGCCGCACACGCAGAGGAGGGAGCGCCCGCGGGCACCCCCTCCTCCGTCACGGCCGGTCGACCGGCCGCCGTGCGCTCAGCAGACGCGGGCCGGGTAGGCCACCGTCTGCGCGAGGGTCTCGGAGCCCGCCGTGGCGGTCACCGTCACCTGGCTGCCCGGCATGCTCGCGAGGCGGGTGGTGAACGCGGCCGATCCGCTCGCACCCGCGGCCACCGCGGTGACCGTCTTCGAGCCGTAGGCCGAGGCCATCGCGACGTCGATCGGAGCGGTGCCGCCGTTCTTGGCGAGGACCGTCAGTACCGCCTTCCCGGCGACGCAGCGCGACGTCACGGTCACCGGCACCGTCAGCGCCGGGGCGGCCGCCTCGGGGACGACGATCTCGCCGATCTTGAGGAACGAGCCCGGCGTGGAGAAGGTCAGCTTCAGGCCGGTGGCCGAGACCGCCGCGAACGGGATCGTGGTCAGCGTGCCGTTCGCCGCCGGAGCGACGTTCTGCGCGGTGGTCGGCTTCCAGGTGCCGTCCTCGGCGCGGTAGGCCACGCTCACCGACGCCAGGGTGCCCTCGGTGTTGGTGAAGGTGAGCCCGGCGACGCGGTGCGCCTCGGTGTTCGTCAGCGTGAACTCGGCGCTGCCGGCGAAGGTGCCGTCGGTCCAGGTCGACCAGGGGGTGCTCACGTTGCCGTCGCAGGCGTTCTTCGCGGGGAGGGTCGCGTACTTCGTCTGGCTGAACGACGCCGAGACCGCGGCTCCGGGGACGCGGCAGACGTTCGTCGGCGGCGCGGTGCCCCAGATCTGCACCTCCGAGACCGACTGCCACGTGTTCGCCGCGCTGGTGAGGTGCAGGCGGAGGCCCGTGGTGTCGGGCAGGGAGGACAGGTCGAGGATCGCCGTCGGGGCGGATCCGGTCGCGGCCTGGCTGAGGGTGGTGGCGACCGAGGAGGTCGTCCAAGCGCCGTTCACCTGGTACTCGACCTCGATCCTCGAGGGCCAGGTCGCGGTCGCACCGTCCTTGTAGGTGCTGACCGTCACCGAGTCGAGGTTCTGCGCCGCGCCCCAGGAGAAGGAGAGGCGGCTGTCGCGCGGGTAGCCGGCTGAGGACCAGTCGTCCCAGCCCTTGCCCTTCACGTCGCCGTCGATGAGCTTGCCGGCGAGGTCCGCGCGGCTCGAGACCGCGACGGACGCTCCGGGAGCGAGGTTCGCGATGCCCGGCTCCGCCACCTCGATCGTGCGGGTGAAGCGGCGGCCGGAGGAGAATCCGGCGTCGGCGGCGAGCGTGCCCGTCACCTGCACCGTGCCGAGCTCGGCGGGGCCGGGGGCCGCCCAGGTCACGGCGACGTCGCGGGTCGAGCCGTTGCTCGCGACCGAGACCGTCGAGGGGAGCGCGGCGGCGATGTCGGCGCCGCGGCGGACCTGCTTCGGCAGACGGGCGTCCACGACCGACCAGACGCCCTCGCCGACCCCCTTGTCGTCCCAGTAGGAGAGGTTCCAGCCGGATCCCCAGCGCGCCGGGTCCTCCTGAGCCGGATTCCGCATCTCGAGGCGGCCGTTCTCACCGACCGTCATCGGGAGCCAGACGTAGGTCGAGTCCGACTTGCCCTCGTTCCACCGGTCGCCCATGTAGACGTACTTCCCGGGAGCGAGGGTGAGGACGTTCGTCGACTGCGAGCCGAAGGTGGTCTTGCGGGAGTCGCCGATCGAGAGCAGGCCGTCGCCGCCCTCCGGGATCGCGTTGTAGGCGACGTTCTCGTCGGCGTCACCCTTCTCGACTCCGCGGGTCCACGCGCCGAGGATCGAGTCGGCGGTGTAGTAGGTCTGCGGGTTCGGCGCCCAGCCGGTCGCCCCGGAGGCGATCGTGTAGTACTTGCCGCCGTTGGCGAAGATCGCGGGCGCCTCGAGGTGTCCGCACTCCTTCACGATCTGGAAGTCGGTGCCGCGCACCGGTGCTCCGGCCGCACCGTCGGCGAAGACGTAGGGGTACGTCCCGTCGGCCGAGTACTGGTTCGCGTCGAGGGTGTCGGTCGTGGTGGTCCGCTCGACGTTGGTGTAGTCGGCGTCCAGCTTCGCCACGTAGAGCGAGTAGTTCTCCTCGGAGGAGTAGGAGATGTACGCGGTGCCGTCCTCGTCCTGGAAGACGGTCATGTCCCGCGCCTGCCCGGGAACGGCGGAGGTGGTGCAGGCCTTGTAGTCCGTGCGGTTGTAGAGGCGGTAGACGCCCTGGAGCGTGAAGGGCCCGGTCGGGCTGTCCGAGACGGCGACTCCCGCCATCGAGCGCGCGTAGGTGCTGCCTCCCGGGGTGGTCCGGCCGTCGGAGTGCCACCACATGACCCACTTGCCGGTCTTCTCGTTGAAGAGGACCTTGGGGCGCTCGAAGATGGCGGTGTTCGGCGAGGCCTGCGTCGTGTCGAGGTGGTAGTCGAGCTCCGCGATGCGGTCGGCGCGAGGGGCTCCGGAGTCGTCGACGGTGTCGTAGAGCGCGTCGAAGTAGGGGGCCTCGAGGTCGGCCGGAGCCGAGACGCTGCGGAGCGCGGTTCCCTTGTTCTCCCAGTTGTGGCCGTCGGTGGAGCGGTAGACCGCGACTCCGGGGCTGTTCCAGTAGCCCTTCGTGCGGTCCTCGCCGTACCAGTACTGGACCTGCTGACCGCCCTCCTCGACGGTGACGATCTGGCCGCCGTGCGCCTGGATGTGGCGGCCGTCGGTGTCGTACCAGTAGGGCTGGAAGTAGCCGGCCGCGGTGCTGCCCGGGTCCTGGACCGCCGGGTAGTCGGTGTAGGTCACGGGCGTCGAGGTGCGCGGCACTCCGTCGTCGGGATCCGTGGCCACGGCGGCCGAGGCCGACTGCGCTCCTGTTCCCAGGAGTGCTGCGACGAGCAGCGCGGCCACCGCAGCGGCGGCCGTTCGTGGTCGAGACGTCATGCTGTGCTCCTTTGCACCGGGGACTTCGCGCATGTTCACGCAAACATCACGCTTCCACGAGGGTCTGATGACGTCAACATCCGAATCCACTCGATCGCCGGATCCCGACGGCTGCGCGGGCCCGGTCCTCGCTGCTCGACCTTCAGGCGCGAGCGCTCCGCCCGGTTGGAGGGCGCGCTCCGCGAACCGTCGATCATCCGATGCCGCCCGAACCGCGACCGCCCCCGGGCCGGAGGGCTCGAGGGCGATCGGACGTGCGGTGCGGCCTAGCCGCCGACCGCCTGGCGAGCGCTGTCGAGCCCGCTCGAGAAGGCGTCGGCGGAGGAGACGTTGCCCGACTCCAGCTCGACCAGCGCCCCCGAGAGAGCGGCGCCGATCGCTCCGGTGTCGGGGCCGTTCACGAACGAGGGGAAGTCCTCGACCGAGCTCGCGATCACCTCGCCGATCCTCGAGTCGCCGAAGAACGGATCGGTGTAGGCGCAGACACTGTCGCTCTGCAGGGCGGCGGTGGCGGCGGGGAACGTGCCGGAGGTGGCGAAGTGGTCCTCCTGGCCCTCCGCCGACATCATCGTCTGGATGTACTGCCACGCGGCCTGCGGGTGCTCGGCCCGCGCCGGGATGGCGATGACGCTGCCTCCCCAGTTGCCGCCGACTCCGGGGACCGAGGTGACGCGCCAGTTCCCCGCGGTGTCGGGGGCGTCGGTCTTGATGCCCTGGAGGATCCAGGACGGAGCGACGGTCACGGCGAACGAGCCGTTCGCCCGGCCGGGCGCCCAGCCGGAGGAGAAGGCGGCGATGCCGGCGCTGATCCCCGCGTCGTGGGCCTTCACGGCGATGTCGAAGGCGTCCTCCACCTGCGGGTTCGTGTCGTAGACGAGCTCGCCGTCGGGGGAGTAGTACTTCTCGGTGACCTGGTTGATCGTCGAGTAGAAGACGCTGGTCTCCACGTTGTCGACGAAGGGCTCACCGGTCGCGGCCGTGTACTTCTCGCCGGTCGCGAGGAAGCCGTCCCAGTCGCTCCAGAGCGCGGCGACCTCGTCCGGATCGGTGGGGAGGCCTGCCTGCTCGAACAGGTCCGCGCGGTAGGCGAAGCTGAGGCCGCCCACGTCGGTCGGCACGCCCACGACGGAGCCGTCCGCCGCGTCCGCCGCGGTCGCCGCCCAGGGCAGGTAGTCCGCTCCGACGTCGTCGCCGCCCAGCGTGCGCAGGTCGAGGAAGTTGGCGCTGTTCTGGACGAAGCGCGGGAGGTCTCAGGGCTGCGAGGATCTCGCGCGCTCGAGGATGGCCGCGATCACGGCGGACTTCGCCTCGGCGTAGTCGTTCCCGTCCTCCCAGCGCCGGAGGAGGAGAGACGCCTTCGTGCTGCGGTAGAGCTCGCGGTCGGCCGGGTCGGTGCGCAGCCGGTCGCGCAGGAGGAGGTACGCGTCGATCGCGGGATGACCCTCCTCGTAGATGTGGACGTGGGCGTCCCGTCCGGGCGTGCGGACGAGCCGGTGCCCGGGCTCGCGGGTGCGCAGGACGTAGCCGGCCTCGAGCAGCGGCGCGACGTGGTCCTCCTCCGCCGTGACGTCGGGCACGACGACGAGCACGTCGACGATCGGCTTCGCGGGCAGGCCCGGGACGGAGGTCGAGCCGATGTGCTCGACCCGCACGCCCGGGACGGCCTCGAGGATGCGCCGCCGGTGCTCCTCGAACAGGGCGGACCACTCGGGGTCGTGCTCGTGCAGGGCGAGCTCGAGCGGCTCCGGTCCACCGACGAGCTCGACGGAGACGACGTCGGGGCGGCGGGGGGAGCGGTGCGGAGTCACCGGGTCATCCTGCCAGGGGTGCCGCAGGGCGGGTGCGGTTCACTGGAGCGGTGAGCACCCTCCTCGTCACCGCGCACCCCGACCGCGACTCCCTCACCGCCGCCCTCGCCCGGCGGCTGCGGGAGGAGCTCGGCCCCGACGGAGTGGAGACTGCCGACCTCGACGCCGAGGGCTTCGACCCGCGGTTCGGCGCGGCCGACCGGGACCGCTACCGCGGTGTCGGCCCGGTTCCCGACGACGTCCTCCGCGAGCAGCGCCGGCTCGACGGCGTCGACCACCTCGTGCTCGTCTTCCCCGTCTACTGGTGGTCGATGCCCGCGCTGCTGAAGGGCTGGATCGACCGCGTCTTCCTCGCCGGCTGGGCCTTCGACATCGACCCCGTCCACGGCACGCAGCGCAGGCTCGGCGCTCTGACCGTCCACCTCGTCCTCGTCGCGGGGGACTCCGCCGGGACCTACGAGCGGCACGGCTACGAGCAGGCGCTGCTGACGCAGATCCAGCACGGGATCATCGACTACTGCGGAGCCCGGCGCGGCGGGGCCGTCTTCGTCCACGAGTCCGAGCGCGAGGACGACGCGAGCCGCAGGGCGGCGGTCGAGGACGCGGTCGAGCGGACCGTGGAGGCGATCAGGGCTGATCCGCCTGCATCGCTCCGGTGACGAGGGCCTGCACGAGGGTGTCGGCGTCGTAGTCCGGATCGTGGGCGGCGCCGATGCAGAGGTTGCCGATGCCCTTGAGGAGCATGTAGCCGCTGAGACTCGACGCCGGGATCCGGGCGGGTCGTGCCGCCTCGAGCAGGTCGCCGCAGACGGGGACGAGCCGCTCCACGAAGTAGGCGTGCAGGGCGTCGGATCCGGCGCTGTCGCCCTGGAGCGCACCGGCGAGGCCGTGCTTGGTCACCAGGAGGTCGACGAAGTGGGCGACCCAGGCCCGGAGGGCGGCCTCCGGAGTCGCGCTGACCGCGAGCAGCCGTGGGCCCGCCTCCGCGCAGGCCTCGACCTGGTGGCGGTAGACGGCGACCACGAGCTCCGAGCGGGTCGGGAAGTGCCGGTAGATCGTCCCCACGCCGACGCCGGCCTCCGCCGCGATCTCGCGGACCGGCGCGTCCACGCCGGAGGCCACGAACACCGTCGCCGCGGCGGCGAGCAGTGCGTCGCGACTCGTCCGCGGTCGGCCGGGCGTGCGGGGCACACGGTCGCTCATCGGTTCTCCTTGCTTGTCGGAGCGGCGCTCCGTAATGTCTCCGAGCGCAGCTCCACCACGTTCCGGAGCAGTGCTCCGCATTGTTCCGGAGCAGCGCTCCGACGATTGTGCCAGAGCGCCGCCACCCAGGAAGGACCCTCGTGCCCACACCGCTCCTCGACTCGTCGACCCCCGGTGAGCACCGCCCGATGCGCGCGGTCCGCACGGCCGAGCGCGACCCCTCTCGATCCGTCGCGAACGGCCCGTCGTCGAGGGGCGGACGGGCCGTTCGCGACGGATGAGCGGAGCGGGTCCTGCCGTCAGCGCGGGGCGCGCAGCCCGGCGAGCGGGCCGTCGTGCAGCGGCTCCGTCTCCCAGCGGACGCGGGCGGTGCGGTCGGGAGCGAGCTCGACGTGCAGGCGGTGCGGGGTCTCGAGGAACACGACGTCGACCAGCACGCTGTCGCCCGAGGGTCCGGCGCTCGCCGCGAACGGCCCGTCGACGGTCCAGGCTCCTGCGCCGGGCGTCACGGCGAAGCGCTCGTCGCCCTCGATCAGCGCGAGCGTCCAGCCGCCCTCGTCGGCCGTCACCTCGACGGCGTCGGGCCACGATCCGACCGGCGTGTAGCTCCCGGTCGCGGGGGAGGCGCCCTCGAGCGCGGGCAGGGCGAGCTCCGACAGCCGGTCGGCCAGCCGGGCGTCGGCCTCCGCCGTGGACCCGTGGCCGACGGCGGGGAGCAGGTGCTCCCAGGCGAGCGCGAGCAGCGTCTGCGTGTCCGAGGTCTGGCCGGTCAGCGCGATCACGAGCTCGTGCTCGGGCACGATCAGGCTGAACTGCCCGTACGCGCCGTCCGCGCGGTAGCCGTGCAGCGACCGCCAGAACTGGAAGCCGTAGCCCTGCTGCCAGTCCGGTCCGCCGTCCTCGTGGGTCGGGACGTGCGCGCGGGACGCCTCGGCGACCCACTCCGGCGAGAGGATCCGCCGGTCGCCCCAGCGCCCCTCCTGCAGGTACAGCAGTCCGAGCGCAGCTGCCGCCTCGGTGGTGGCGTGCAGCCCGCTGTAGCCGAGCTCGCGCCCCGAGTCGTCGCGATGCCAGGCGACCTCGCCGATGCCGAGCGGATCGAGCAGGCGCGGGCGCAGGTAGTCGGTCAGCGACTGCCCGCTCACGCGCTGCACGATCGCGGCGGTGGCGAAGGTGCAGGGCTGGTTGTAGGCGAAGACGCTGCCCGGCTCCTGCTCCGGCGGGAGGAGGAGGAAGCCGCGCACCAGGTCGGCCGGGTCCGTCTTCTCGGCACGGTCGATCGTCTCGGCGGAGTGGCCGCTCGCCATCGCGAGGACGTGGCGGACGCGGATCGCACGCGAGTGCGGGTCGGTGATCTCGTCGTCGAGCTCGGGGAAGTACGAGAGGACGGTGGCGTCCAGGTCGACCAGGCCCTCGGCGACCGCGAGGCCGACGGCGGTCGAGGTGAAGCTCTTGCTCAGCGAGTAGAAGAGGTGCGGCCGCTCGGCCGAGTACGGGGCCCACCAGCCCTCGGCGACCACGTCGCCGCCCTGCACCACCATCAGCCCGTGCAGCTCGACGCCGGGAGCGGCCTCGACCGCGTCGACGAAGGCCAGCACTCCCTCGGCGTCGACGGAGCGGGCGGACGGGGTGCTTCTCGGCAGTGAGCGCGTCATCCTCCGATGCTACGACCGGGGCGGCACCGCCTCCGCCCGCGGGCAGGAGGCGGCGGCGCCTAGGCGGTCGGCTCGGCGGGGAAGGGGCCGAGGCCGAGCAGGAAGCGGAGTATCGCGTCGGCGGGCACGCGCAGGGCGGGGCCGGAGCCGAGCTCCCACTCCGCGTCGGTCGGAGCGAGGGTGCGACCGCGGACGGCGGCGCGGATCGCGAGCGGCGCGCGCTGCAGGCGGTCCAGGGCCACCCCGCCGGTGATGCGGGAGGAGAGGGCGAGCGGCTCGGGGGAGAGGGCGAGCTCGACGCGGACGACCTCGACCAGCTCGGCGACCGAGCGGGGACCGGCGCCGGCGCGGCGAGCGGAGGCGAGAGCGGCCAGGGCCGGGGCGATCTCGGCGGCAGGGGGAGGGGAGGAGGCCTCGCGGGCGCCCATCCGCGTCGCGAGGCGCTGGCTGGTGCTGCTCGAGAGCCGCACGACGAGCTCTCCGAGCAGGGCGTCCCGGGAGACGGCACTGGCCGCCTCGCCTTCCGTGGTGGAGGGCGAGGCGGCCAGGACGGCGAGGCGGTCGAGCCTCTCGGCGACGAGGGGGCGCCAGTCGTTGCTGACGCCCGTCTCGTCGACCGAGGGCCCGGTGCTCAGCGGCAGGAACCGCGACCAGTCGGGCACGACCGCAGGGCCTAGCGTCCGCCCGAGCGGCGCTTGTTGTAGACGTCGAAGGCGACCGCGAGCAGGAGCACGAGGCCCTTGACCGCCTGCTGCCACTCGATGCCGATGCCCATGATCGACATTCCGTTGTTCAGGACGCCGATGATGAGGCCACCGATGATCGCGCCGCCGATGGTGCCGACGCCGCCCTGGACCGCCGCGCCGCCGATGAACGCGGCCGAGATGGCCTCGAGCTCGAAGCCGTCGCCCGCCTTCGGGCCGGCGAGGTTGAGTCGCGCGGTGAAGACGAGGCCGGCCAGCGCCGCGAGGACGCCCATGTTGACGAACAGCCAGAAGGTGACGTTGCGGGTCTTGATGCCGGACAGCTCCGCGGCGTGCAGGTTGCCGCCGATCGCGTAGACGTGACGGCCGAAGACGGAGCGGTTCATGACCACGCCGTAGATCAGGACGAGCACGGCGAGCACGATCAGGGTGACCGGGATGCCCTTGAAGGTGGCCAGCGCGAAGGAGAAGGCCGCGATCACGACGGAGACGAGGACGAGCTTGGTGACGAACCAGGCGCCCGGCTCGACGCTCTGCGCGTACTTCTGGCGGCCGCGGCGGGTGCGCACGGACTGCACGGCGAAGGCGACGATCGCGAGCGCGCCGATGACGAGCGACAGCGGGTCGAGGTCGGTCTCGCCGAACAGGTCGGTGAGGAAGCCGTTGCCCAGCGCGCGGTACTCGGTCGGGAAGGAGCCGATGTTCGCGTTGCCGAGGACGACGAGCGCCAGGCCGCGGAAGATCAGCATGCCCGCCAGGGTCACGATGAACGCCGGGATCCCGACGTAGGCGATCCAGAAGCCCTGCCACGCTCCGACCAGGGCGCCGATGAGGAGGGAGAGGATGATCGACAGCCACCACGGGAGACCCATGTTGACCGCGAAGACGCCCGAGATCGCTCCGACGAACGCCGCGACCGAGCCGACCGAGAGGTCGATGTGCCCGGCCACGATGACCATCACCATGCCGATGGCGAGGATCAGGATGTAGCCGTTCTGGACGATCAGGTTCGAGATGTTCTGGGGGCGGAGGAGGATTCCGCCGGTCATCACCTCGAACAGCAGCACCACCACGATGAGGGCGATGAAGATGCCGTTCTTGCCGAGGTCGCCCAGCACGTGGCTGAGGCGCTTCGTGAAGGCGTTCTCGGTGGGCTTCACCTGCGCACCGGCCGCGGTGGACGGTTCGTTCTGCAGATCGGTCATCGTTGCTTCTCCTGGGTCATGAGGGTGAGGACCGCCTCGGGCGTCGCCTCGGCGATGGGCAGCTCGCCCGTGATCCGGCCCTCCGACAGCGCGTAGACGCGGTCGCAGATGCCGAGCAGCTCCGGCAGCTCGGAGGAGATGACGATGATCCCCTTACCCTGCGCCGCGAGCCGGTTGATGATGGTGTAGATCTCGTACTTCGCACCCACGTCGATGCCGCGGGTGGGCTCGTCGAGGATGAGGACGTCCGGGTCGGAGTAGATCCACTTCGACAGGACGACCTTCTGCTGGTTGCCGCCGGAGAGCTTCCCGGTCTTGGCGAGCACGGTCGGCGACTTGATGTTCATGCTGCCGCGGTACTCGTTGGCGACCTCGAACTCGCGGTTGTCGTCGACGAGTCCGCCGCGGGCGACCTTGTCGAGCGACGCGAGCGAGATGTTCCGCTTGATGTCGTCGATGAGGTTGAGGCCGTAGTGCTTGCGGTCCTCGGTCGCGTAGGCGAGCCCGTGGGCGATCGCCTCCGAGACGTTGCGGATCTTGATCTCCTTGCCGGCCTTGAAGACCTGGCCGGAGATGCGGCTGCCGTAGGAGCGGCCGAAGAGGCTCATCGCGAACTCGGTGCGCCCGGCGCCCATGAGCCCGGCGATGCCGACGATCTCGCCGCGGTGGACCGACAGGTTGACCTTGTCCACCATGACGCGGGTCGGGTCCTGGGGGTGGTGGGCCGTCCAGTCGACCACGCGCAGGATCTCCTCGCCGATGTGCGGCGTGTGGTCCGGGTAGCGGTGGTCGAGGTCGCGGCCGACCATGTCCTTGATGATGCGGTCCTCGGTGACGTCGTCGTGAGCGATCGTCTCGATGGTCTTGCCGTCGCGGATGACCGTGACGGTGTCCGCGATCTTCTTGATCTCGTTCAGCTTGTGGCTGATGATGATCGACGTGATGCCCTGCTCCTTGAGGTGCAGGATCAGGTCGAGCAGGTGGTCCGAGTCCTCGTCGTTCAGGGCCGCGGTGGGCTCGTCGAGGATGAGCAGCTTGACCCGCTTCGAGAGCGCCTTCGCGATCTCGACGAGCTGCTGCTTGCCGACTCCGATCTCCATGATCTTGGTGGTCGGGTTCTCGCGCAGACCCACGCGGGCCAGCAGCGCCGCGGCCTCCTGGTTGGTCTTGTTCCAGTCGATCAGGCCGCCGAAGCCGCGCACCTCGTTGCCGAGGAAGATGTTCTCCGCGATGGAGAGGTAGGGGCTGAGGGCCAGCTCCTGGTGGATGATGACGATGCCCTTCGCCTCCGAGTCGCGGATGCTGGAGAACTGCATCACCTCGTCCTCGAAGACGATGTCGCCCTCGTAGGTGCCGTGCGGGTAGACGCCCGACAGGACCTTCATCAGCGTCGACTTGCCGGCGCCGTTCTCCCCGCAGATCGCGTGGACTTCGCCGCGCTGTGCGTTGAGCGTGACGTCCTGGAGCGCCTTCACGCCCGGGAACGTCTTGGTGATGCCGCGCATCTCGAGGATGTTCGAGGTCACGCCGCCTCCCTTCCTTCGTAGTGGGGAGGGCGCCCAGTGGGCGCCCTCCCGGGGTGTTCCTTCTCGGGTGAGGAGAGAGGACTAGCCGTTCACTTCCGCGTCGGTGTAGTAGCCGCCGTCGACGAGGACGGACTGGATCTGGTCCTTGGTGACGATGACCGGCTCGAGCAGGAAGGACGGGACGACCTTCTTGCCGTTGTCGTAGGTGTCGGTGTCGTTGACCTCGGGCTCGGTGCCCTCGAGCACGGCCTGGGCCATCTTCACGGCCTCCTTGGCGAGCTCGCGGGTGTCCTTGTAGATGGTCGCGTACTGCTCGCCGGCGATGATCGCCTTGACGGAGTCGAGCTCGGCGTCCTGACCGGTGATGATCGGGAAGTCGGAGCCGACGGTGTAGCCGGCGTCGGTCAGAGCCGAGATGATGCCGCGGCTGAGGCCGTCGTAGGGCGAGAGGACGCCCTGGACCTTGGAGCCGTCGGAGTACGTCTTGGTGAGGATGTCCTCCATGCGGCTCTGGGCGACCTCGCCGTCCCAGCGGAGCGTGGCGACGGTGTTGAAGTCGGTCTCGCCGGACTTCACGACGAGCGTCTTGTCGTCGATGTACGGCTGGAGGGTGTCCATCGCGCCGTTGAAGAAGAACGTGGCGTTGTTGTCGTCGGGGCTGCCGGCGAACAGCTCGACGTTGAACGGGCCGGCGGGGGCGTCGGCGGCCTTCGCGCCGGTGAGGTCGGTGAGACCGAGGCCCGCGAGGAGCGAGGTGGCCTGCTGGACGCCCACCTTGTAGTTGTCGAACGTGGCGTAGTAGTCCACGTTCTCGGAGTCGCGGATGAGGCGGTCGTAGGCGATGACGGGGATGTCGTTGGCCTTGGCCTCCTCGAGCACGCTCGTGAGGGTGGTGCCGTCGATCGAGGCGACGATCAGGGCCTTGGCGCCCTTGGTGATCATGTTCTCGAGCTGCGAGACCTGGGTGGGGATGTCGTCCTCGGCGTACTGCAGGTCGACCTTGTAGCCGGCCTCCTCGAGCTGCGACTTGACGTTGTTGCCGTCAGCGATCCAGCGCTCGGACGACTTGGTCGGCATCGCGACGCCGACGAGGCCGCCGTCGCCGGATCCCGAGCCCGAGCCGCCACCGGTTCCGGAGGAGCAGGCGGCGAGGGAGAGGATCATCGCTCCGCCGGCGATGCCGGCGATGAGAGCGCGCTTCATTGTGGTCACTGTGATTCCTTCGTCATTGAATGCAGTGGATGCAGGGCCGCCCTCGGGATCGGGGCGGAGATGTGATGCCATGTGAGCGATCACATTGCGTCATGCTAGACCCGACGGCGCCGTTCGTGTCAACGCGCACGTCTCGACTCGGTAACGGGACACCGGCGGCCTCGCATACCGCGTCGTCCGCTCCCCGACCGCTCGTGTCAAGGGTCCCCGGCCCCGGAAGGGAGCCGGAGCCGTCGGCGTTGCGTTCAGCACTGTCGAAAGGACGCACACCATGACGAAGACCTGGTTCATCACCGGCGCCTCGAAGGGCTTCGGCCGCGAGTGGGCCGAGGCGGCGCTCGAGCGCGGCGACTCGGTCGCCGGCACCGCCCGCCGGATCGAGACCCTCGACGCCCTCGTCGAGGAGTATCCGGACACGTTCCTCCCGCTGACCCTCGACGTGACCGACCGCGCGGCCGGCTTCGCCGCTGTGCAGGCCGCGGCCGAGCGGTTCGGCCGGCTGGACGTCGTGATCAACAACGCCGGCTACGGGCACTTCGGCATGATCGAGGAGCTCACCGAGGAGGAGGTCCGCGCGCAGCTCGAGACCAACGTCTTCGGCGCCCTCTGGATCACCCAGGCCGCGCTGCCGATCCTCCGCGAGCAGGGCTCGGGCCACATCGTCCAGGTGTCGAGCATCGGCGGCATCAGCGCGTTCCCCTCGATCGGCGCGTACCACGCGTCGAAGTGGGCGCTCGAGGGCTTCACCCAGTCGCTGGCCGCCGAGGTCGCCGGCTTCGGGATCCACGTGACCCTCGTCGAGCCCGGCGGGTACTCGACCGACTGGTCCGGTCCCTCCGCGTCGCGCAGCGAGCCGATCGCCGCGTACGACGAGGTCCGGGAGGCAGCGAGCCGACGCCCCTCCGCCGCTCAGCAGGGCGACCCGCGGGCCTCGCGCCTCGGGATCCTCGCGGTCGTGGACGCGGACGAGCCGCCGCTGCGGATCTTCTTCGGGCGCGCGCCGCTGGGCATCGCGACGGCGGACTACGAGTCGCGCCTCGAGACCTGGAAGCGCTGGAACGACGTGTCGATCGCCGCTCACGGCGAGTGATCCCGGGCGGTCGCGGCGCGAGGGCGTCGCGGCCGCCGGTCAGCGCGAGGCGGTGACGCTCGCGCTCCGGGGGACGGCCGTGGATCCGCGGACGACCAGCTGCGGAGCGATCGGCGCCGCCTTCTCCGGCCGGTCGCCCTCGATCAGGCTGAGCAGCGCGGCCACGCACCGGCGTCCGAGCTCCACGAAGTCCTGGCGGACGCTGGTCAGCGGCGGCCAGTAGAACGCCGCCTCGGGGATGTCGTCGAAGCCGATGACGCTGACGTCCTCCGGCACGCGGACCCCGCGCTCGTGGAACGCGCTCATCAGTCCGAGCGCCATCTGGTCGTTCCCCGCGAACACCGCGGTGAAGTCGAGGAAGCGCGAGAGCTCGAGGCCCACGCGGTGGCCGCGCTCGGCGCTCCAATCGCCGAGCAGCGGCGGGCGCAGCGGGATCGAGCGGTGGTCGAGCTCGGCGAGGTAGCCGCGCATCCGCGCCTCGGCCTCGATCCAGTCCTGCGGGCCGGCGAGGTGCACGATCTCGGTGTGCCCGAGGTCGATCAGGTGCCCGGTGGCGATGCGGGCGCCGGCCATCTGGTCGACGTAGAGCGCGTCGTCGCGGTCGTCCTCGCTCGTCTGCAGCGTCACGTGCGGGATGCGCAGCGCGACTCCGGAGAGGATGTCGAAGACGCGGATCTGCGGGGCGACGACCACGAGGCCCTCGACCGCCTGGTTGAGCAGATGCCGGATCCCGGCCTGGATCGACGCGCCGTCGGTGCCGTCGACGTTGGCCGTGACCACGAGGTAGCCCGCGTCGCGCGCCGCCACCTCGATGGCCTGGATGCTGGAGGCCGGACCGTACTGCAGGCTCTGCGAGGACAGCACGCCGACGGTGCGGGTGCGGCTGGTGACCAGTGCCCGTGCGGCGAGGTTGGGGCGGTAGTCGAGCTCGGCCATCACCTCGAGCACGCGCTTCTTCGTCTCGGCGCGGAGGCTCGGGTGGTCGTTCAGGACGCGGGAGACGGTCTGGTGCGAGACGCCGGCCGCGCGGGCGACGTCGTAGATGCTCGGCGCCCGCGACGCGGGCTTGTCTTCCGGCATCGGGGCACCGCGGCTCTCTGTGATCGGCGCCTCCGACGCAGGACCGGGGCGCCCTCACGGGCGGCTCGCCCGTCCGCGGGCGCGTGTGAGCACACTTTACGTCCCTCGGCGCGGGGGCCTGCACACCGACGGAACCTCGACGGCTCGGACGGGGTGCCGCTCCCGGATCGGCCGGACGTTCCGGCGCCGCTGGTGCGGGCGCGCCGGAACGGCGCGATCCGCGCTTCCGCCCGGCGGTCGTCGCAGCGGGTGGTCGCCGCGGTCGGGTCAGCCGTCGAAGACCTCGGCCGAGGCGGAGGCCGCATCGGAGCGGAGCGCGGCGACGAGGTCCTCGGGACAGTCCTCGAAGGCCGTCCTCTCCGGACCGGGAGGCGTGTGCGCTCGGACGTCGACGACGGATCCCTGGGGCGCGACGGCGTCGGGCGATCACAGGCGCCGCCCTGCGGTCCGGGGTACTTTCCCGCGTGTGAACGACAGCGACGAGAAGTCCGGGAGAGGCTGGCGCATCGATCTCGGCGAGCCGCCGGAGAGCGTGTCCGGCGATGTCGTCGACGCTCTCGATAAGGTGTCCGCGGAATTCGCGGCATTCCGGAGCGGGACTTCCGGCGAGGGCGGAGAAAGGGCCGCGGCCCTCCGCGGAGCCGCCCGACTCGGGGCCGGAGAGCACCGGCTCGCCGTCGCCTCGGGGCTGACGCGGGAAGGCGTCCGCGCCTTTCTCGCGGGGGGATGATGAGCCGTCGGAGAGGCGGTTTCCCCGTGCCTCGACGAGCCGGCGCCGAAGGAAGAGAAAGGCCTCGAGAAGGCGCGGCATCCGGAGAGATCGGAGACGACGAATGGACGACGAGGAGTGGGCTCGGTACCTTCTCGCGATGGAGCGCCGAGCACCGACGGATCAGGACGGCGCGACCGCGGAACGCCGTGACGCGATGGTGGCGGCCGTCCTGCGGGAGCTCGACGCGGTCGATCCGTACGGACTCGAGCCGGGTCGCGAGGACGGCGCTCCCCGCGACGAGCACGCGTCTGAGGCGGCCCCGATCGCGAGCATCCTCCTGCGCCGAGGACGGATCACCGGCGAGGAGCTCGACTCCGTCTGGCGGTTCTGGTTCGGCGAGCCGCTGAGCGCCCTGCTCGGCGACGGCTTCGCCCCGCTCCTGGCGCGGCTCGACCGGCTCGCTCCTCCCTCGGCGGAGGACTGACGGGCGTCGGCTCCCGGCGGCGGACCGGCCGCGGTCCCAGCGTCCCGGGTCGCTCCGCCTAGCTCCGCTCGCGGAAGAAGCGGATGAGCTCGCGCAGGGCCGGGAGCGTCGCGCTCTCGGCCTCGGCGTCGTCGAGGTCGTCGAAGGAGGTGCGGAGCCCGGCGGCGTCGGCGTCGGCGGCGGACTCGAACGCCATCGACCACTCCGGGAACAGCCGCTCCCGGATCGGCTCCTCGAGGAGGGTGCGCAGCTGCGCGTGGCGCTCGTCGGCGGCGATGACCGCCATCCGCTCGCGCAGGACCGCGTCCGGCCCCTCGAGCACCTGGAGGAATCGGCCGTCGCGGTGCAGGAGCATGCCGGTCAGGCCGAGGCGCTCGTTGTTCGCGCGGCACTGGGCGAGCAGCGCGGGGAGGTCGGCGTCCGTGAAGCCGGCGGAGGTGCGGCTGGAGTAGACGAGGGAGAGCATGGCGTCCGTTCCGGGTGGGGGAGGCGGGCGCCTCCGCTCCCAGTGGACCACCGACAGCGCCTCCCGCACGGCCACTTCCGCCGGCGGCGGCAGGCTGCTAGAGCTAGCCGACCGTGATCGGAGCGGCGGACGGACGGGTGCCCTGCCGCATCCAGACGAAGAACCCGACCAGGGTGAACGCGCCGTAGAAGACGTACATCAGCCCCGACGCGTAGTAGCCGGCCGAGAACAGCAGCGGCACGCCGACCAGGTCGACGGCCACCCAGATGAGCCAGAACTCGGTCCAGCCCTTCGCCATGCCGTAGGTGGCGAGGACGGAGCCGACGAAGATCCACGCGTCGCTCCAGACCGGCTCGTAGGAGCCGAGCGCGCGGAACACCGGGGTCAGCACCGCGGTGCCGCCGACCATCCCGAGCACCAGCAGGCCGCGGGTGCGCCACGACGCCCAGCGCGGCTCGATCAGGGTGGCGGAGTCGTCGGGGCGGTGGGTCCACCGGTACCAGCCGTAGATACTGACCAGGATGAACATCACCTGCCGCCCGGCCTGGCCGAGCAGGTTGACGGGGTTCGGAGTGCCGAACAGGGCGCCCATGAAGACCGTGAACAGCAGCACGTTGCCGATGAGGCCGACGGGCCAGGCCCAGACCTTCCTCCGCATCCCGCCGAGGGCGCTGAGGAGCCCGAAGACGTTGCCGATGACCTCCCGCCAGAGGACGGTCTGCTCGCCGATGACGATCTGCGCGTCGAACAGCCAGTGCACGAGGTCCACGAGGCCTTCTTCCTGAGTCGGGATGCCGGGTGGTGCAACCCTGCCCCATCCCGGGCCATTCCCGTCGCGGGCTGATGAGGGCGCCGCGCTCGGACCACACTGGATCCCGCTCCGGGGCGGGGAGCGCGACCGGCGCCCCGCTGTGCCGCCGCGACCGTAGGCTGGCGGGATGACGTCCCGGGTGCGACTCCTGCTGGCCTCGTCGCACCCCGGGCCGACCGTGACGGTCACCGTGCTGGCGACCGTGATCGCGGCGGCGTCCGGGCATCCGCTCGGGCAGGTCGTGCTGGTTGCGCTCGCCGTGCTGCTCGGGCAGCTCTCGATCGGGTTCGCGAACGACTGGATCGACGCCGACCGCGACCGCGCGGTGGGGCGCACCGATAAGCCGGTCGCGCAGGGGCTGATCGGCGTGGGCGCCGTCCGCACCGCCGCACTGGGGACGGCCGCGGCCGCCGTGGTGCTCTCGCTGCTGCTCGGACCGGTCGCCGCGGTCGCGCACCTGGTGCTGGTCGCCGCGGGCTGGGCCTACGACGCGGGGCTCAAGCGCACGGTCTGGTCCGTCGTTCCCTTCGTGGTCGCCTTCGGGCTGCTGCCGGTGGTGGCGGTGGCGGCGGGCGACGGCCGGCTCCCCGCCTGGTGGGCGATCGCGACCGGCGCCGTGTTCGGCATCGCGATCCACTGCACGAACGTGCTCCCCGACCTGGTCGACGACGAGGCCACCGGGGTCCGCGGCTTCCCGCACCGCCTCGGCCTGCGGCTCTCCGGAGTCGTCGCCTTCGGGTCGCTGGTGGTCGCCGCGCTGCTCGTGCTCGTCGGACAGCTCGTCGGCGACCAGCCGGTGCGCGGGACGGGCGTGGTGCTCGCGGTGATCGGGACCCTCGCGGTGGTCGTGCTCGCCGCGGCGGGCATCCGCCTGGTGCTGACCGGCCCGCCCACGCGCACCCTGTTCCGGCTGGTGATCGCGGCCTCGCTCGTGCTGGTGGTCGAGCTCGGGCTGGCGGGCGCGCGGCTGGTCGGCTGACCGGCCGCACTCAGGACCAGCGCATCGCGTAGACGCGGGCGAGCAGGTCCGAGGTCGGCAGGGCGAGGGCGGCGCGGAGGAACGCCTCGCGGCCGCGGTGCGCGAGCGAGCCGAGCGGGCGTCCGAGGGCCATGTTCGCCTCCGCCTGCCGCGCCGCGCGCCGGGCCGCGGTGGTGCGCCGCCGGGCGAAGCCGGGCCAGGGGCCGGCCTCGCCGCGGCGCACGGCACCGGCCAGGAGCGGGGCGAGCTCGGCGGCGTCGAGCCAGCCGAGGTTCATGCCCTGCCCGCCGATCGGACTGATCTCGTGCGCGGCGTCGCCGATGAGCACGACGCGGCCGACGCCCATCCGCTCGGCCTCGCGGCGCCGCACCTGGAAGCCGCTGAGCATCGTGCAGGTCTCCGGGTCGGCGTCGGCGTCCGTCCGGTCGCGGACAGCGGCGGCCAGGGCGCGCGCGGCCTCCTGGTCGGGGGCCTCCTCGGGCCGCCAGGCGGGGGCGCCGAGGGAGCGGTCGGGGCCGCTCAGGGCGACGTACCGGCGCCGACCGCCCGGGAGCGGGAAGGACTCCACCACTCCGGCCGGGCCGACGTCGACCAGCGCGGTGCCGGTGAGACCGCCGGGCTCGGGGTCGGCGAAGTCGCCCATCACGTAGCGGTCCGGGTAGTCGCGGCCGGTGATGCGGATCCCGAGCAGATCGCGGACGGTGCTCCGGGCGCCGTCGGCTCCCACGACGAAGGCGGTGCGGACGGAGACCGGCTCGCCGCCCGGTCCGGTGCCGGTCGCCTCGACGGTGGAGCCGCGACGGAGCAGGCCGGTCAGCACGACCCCCGGGCGCAGCGCGTCCGGGGCCGCCGCCTCGAGGCGCTCGCGGAGGATCGCCTCGGTGCGGTGCTGGTCGAGGGTGACGACGTAGGGGTGCGTCGCGGAGGCGCGCGCGAACGAGAGCGTGCCGAGCGTGCGGCCCCGGCTGCGCGCGACGCCCTCGCGGACCCGGGTGGCCTCGGCCAGCACGGGAGCATCGGCGCCGATCGCGGCGAACGCGTCGAGCGACGGCGGATGGATGCCGATCGCCCGCGAGCCGCGCGGCACCGAGGAGCGCCGCTCCCACACCTGCACGTCCACTCCGGCCCGCGCCAGGAGCGCGCCGAGCAGGAGTCCGACCGGACCGCCGCCGACCACGAGCACGTCCGTCTCCGCTGTCACGGGTCGAGCCTAGGGAGCGGCGGCGCGGCGGGCGAGGGGGTGCGCTCGACCGCCGCGCGTGCTCAGGGTGCGAGCGGAGGCGTCAGAGCGCGTCGACGGCGGCGAGGATCTCCTCGGTCTCCGTGCGCGTCGTGTAGTCGACGTGCACGTCCGCCGTGCGGACGATCCGGTCGGCGTCGACGACCAGGACGGTCGGGTACGGGACGGCCGGGGTGTCGTCGGCGTTGCTGTCCTTCACGGCGAAGCCGAGCGCGGTGTGCGCCTCCTGCGCGTCGCCGCTGGGGGCGGTGACGATGCCGAGAGCGCTCGCGAGCGTGTTGCCGGGGTCGGAGACGACGGTGAAGCCCAGGTCGCCGCCCGCGACCGCCGCGCGCGACCCGTCGGGAGTCTGCGGGCTGATCGCGACGAGGGCGACTCCGCGCGACGCGAGCTCGGGGGCGAGGGTCTCGTTGTAGTGCTTGAGCGTGATGTTGCAGTACGGGCACCAGGCTCCGCGGTAGAAGACGAGGACGGCCGGGCCCGCGCCGAGGACGTCCGCGAGGTCGACGGTGTCGGCGTCGACGGTCACGACGGAGGCGGCGGGAAGCGCGTCGCCGGCGGTGACGGCTCCGCTCGGGGCGCCGGCGGCGACGAGGTCGTCGCGCTCGCCGGAGAAGACGGCGGCGAGCTCGGGGCCGACCGTCTCGTCGAAGCTGACGGTGAACTGGTCGAGCTGGGTGCGGACGGAGGTGCTGGTCATCGGAAGTCCTTCGGTCGTGACGGTCGTGGTCCCCCGTCCGGGAGCCTAGGCATGCGGGGGACCGGGCGCCGGGCGCCCGTCACGCGGCGTCACACGACGGCCGACGCGTGTCGGCCGGCGTGCGTGGGGCCCGGCCCCGTCGCTCCGTCATTCCGGGGCGACGACCAGCTCGCCGCCGGCGGAGCGCGAGACGCACGGCATGATCCAGCGGTCCTGCTCCTCGGGGGTCAGCACCAGGTCGCGGTGCTCCGCCGTCCCGCCGACGAGGCGCAGGCGGCAGGTGCCGCACGTGCCCGACTCGCAGGAGGAGTCGACGTCGATCCCGGAGGAGCGGAGCGCGGTGAGGAGCGAGCGGTCGGCCGGGACCTCCACAACGGCTCCGGTCGGCTCCCAGACGGCGGCGAAGGGGACGGCCCGGTCGCCGACGGCGTCGACGCCCGCGAAGTCCTCGACGTGGATCCGGCTCGGGCGCCAGTGCATCGTGAGGGCGAGGACCTCGTCGATCAGCGCGGACGGACCGCAGCAGTAGATCCGGGTGTCGTCGTCGGGCTCGGCGACGAGCGGCCAGAGGTCGAGCCGGCCGTGGATCGCACTGTGGTGCACGAGGGAGCCGTCGGCGGAGAACTCGTCGAGCCACGCGGTGTCCTCGGGGGTGCGGCTGAGGTAGACGACCTGCACGGCCGATCCCTGCGCCCGGAGCTCGGCGGCCATCGCGCGGATCGGGGTGACCCCGATCCCGCCGGCGATCAGGAGGTAGCGGGCGGCGGGCCGGAGGGCGAAGGTGTTCGCGGGCGGCGCGGAGGAGAGGACGTCGCCGACGCGGACGTCGTCGTGGAGGCTCCGCGATCCGCCCCGGCCCCCGGGCTCCCGGCGCACCGCGATCGCGTAGTGCGACGGCTCCGCGGATCCCGGCTCGACGAGGCTGTAGCTGCGGCGCTCGCCGGAGGGCGTCGTGAGCGTGAGGTGGGCGCCGGCCGAGTAGCCGGGCAGCGGGGCGCCGTCCTCGCTCCGCAGCACGAAGCGGGTGACGGCCGGGGTGAGCGCCTCGCGCTCGGCCACCACGAGCCGCAGCTCAGCCACGGAGCACCAGCTCGTCGCCCACGCCGAGCGTGCCGCCGTCGAGGACCTCCGCGTAGACGCCGAGGAGCTCGTGGCCGTAGGTCTCGTGCAGCAGGCGAGGGACCGGCAGGTCGCGCCGACCGGTGCCCGGCTCGACCTCGGTCGCGGCGCACCGCTCGGTGGCCTTCGTGATCCGCAGCCGCAGCCCGCCCGCGGTGAGCTCGCGCCCGAGCAGCTCGAGCTCGCTCCACGCGGGCAGCCCCTCGAGGTGGATGTTCCCGCGGAACCGCAGCGGATCGACGCTCCGGCCGGTGCGCTCGGCGAGGTCGCGGACACTCGCCAGGTTGATCAGCGAGACGTACTCCATCTCGATGTCGGAGTTGTGGGCCGTGTCGGTGTAGCGGCGCCCCGCGTCCTGGGCGATCACGGGCTCGACGCCGGGCGGCAGGTCGAGCACGCGGGCGGCGAAGGAGCGCAGTGCGGCCCGGCCGTCCTCCGCGCCGAGGTCGGCGGAGAGGACCCGGTGGCCGCGGACGTCGACGGTGAGCACTCCGCTGTCGGGGTCGAGGTGCGTGGTCAGGCCGGCGAGGCGCGCCTCGGCGACGAGCACGAAGTACTCGCGCTTGGAGATGCCGTGCCGCATGCCGGGCCGGTAGGCGCCGCCGGGGCGGGCGAGGGCGATCGTGCGGTCGAAGGGGACGCCGCGGCCGGCGGTGAGCTCCACGCGGGGGAGCGGCTGCGGGGTCAGGCCCTTGACTGGGTAGACGAAGAGGCCGTCCACGCGTGTCGTCATGCCCCCATCCTGGCGCATCGCCGGGGAGCCGGCAGGGCCGTCGCGGCGCAGCGGAGCGCGGGTAACTGACGCGGCGCCGTGCAGATCCTGCGAGGGCGGGCGGAGGGATCCGCTCCGGCGGGCCTCGTCAGTACTGGAGCGAGAGGCCGACCAGGGGTGGGACGACGAGCGCGCCCAGCTCGACGATCGCGACGCTGGCGCCGACGCCGAGCGCGACGGCCGAGAGCAGCCGGGCGCGGTCCTTCCGCGCGACGCCGATGACGCCGACGATCGCGGTCGCCGTCGCGAGCACGAGCATCGTGACCCCGAGGGCGGCGAAGAGCGCCCCGATCTGCGCGGTGTCGAAGCCGCCCTGGAACGCGAGGACCGGGATGGCCGTGGTGAGCGCGGTCCGCCCGATCTGCGCGAGGACGAGGACGATCGCGAGGACGAGGCCGACGATGCCGACGACGTCGCGGGGCCGGGACTGGGAGGCGGGGACGGAGGCGGTCACGCCGTCGAGCCTAGAGGCGGGCGCGGCGGCGGGGCGAACAGGACACGACGTCCCTCCGACCGCGGAGGTCCGCGCGGGTCCCAGCGCACGACCCGTCCGCCCGGACATCGGCCGACCGGGTGCTGCGGATCGCGGAGCTCGTCCGAGGCGTTCCGCGGTGCGAGCCCGCTCCGTCCGTCCCCGCCGGAACGCCCCCGCCCGTTCGCCTGCCGCCCCTTGCCCGCGCGCCGCTCCGCGCGCACGCTGGAGTCATGACCGCCTGGAGCCCTCTCGAGATCGTCGGCGCCGTG
>NZ_PSVU01000054.1:0-23714 GCF_002932515.1 Rathayibacter sp. AY1D5 | reverse complement strand
CTCCCTCCCCGCCCCCGCGCGACCGGCCCGGCCGGCCTCGCCATCGCCGCACTCGTCGTCGGCATCGTCGCGTTCCTCGTCGGCCTCGTCCCGGTCTTCGGGGCACTCGTCGGGATCGCCGCCGTCGTCCTGGGCGTCCTCGCCCTGCGCCGCGGCCAGTCCAAGGCGATGTCGATCACCGGCGTCGTCCTCGGCGGTCTCGCCGTGCTCGCCTCGCTTCTGAAGACGACCGGCTTCGGAGCTGTCCATACTCACCACTAGCAACCACTGCGGTGATCCCTGGCGACACGGACGGGCTGCACCGGGCCGGTGCGTGCGCCGAGGAGGCGTCACTGCTGATCCTGCGATCTACGATCTGAAGATGGCTGGACCAGTGCGACGCCCTCACGTGTTAACCAAGGCGTACCTCGGCGCCTGGGCAGATGACCGAGGGACGCTCGATGTCCTGCGACATGCAGCGACGACATGTCATCCCCTGAGCATCAACAACGCGACGGTCGTCGGAGGCGCCGACGATCCCCTCGTGCTCACTCACGACCTCGAGGGGGAGTACGCGTCGATCGAAAATCGAGGTGTGCCGGCGATCCTCAAGCTCCGGCGTGGGAGCGAGCTGGCTTCTAGCGAGTCGACGGCGGTGATTGTTTTTCTGGACATGCATCTGGATCGCGGCAGGTACGCAGACCAAGCCGGGACTTTCATCCCCGCCACGCTACTGAAGACTGACGCATCGATCGAAAACGTCGATTTCAGCGTTGCGGACAGACTCCGACTGTCTCAATCCTTGCCTGAAATACTTCGGCTGGCCCCTCTTTGTCTCGAACAGTGGGACGAAGCTCGCCGCGAACGATGCGAGGAATGCCACGACTTGCGCGATCTGTTCTAGCTCCCCGATTCATCCAACTGGTGGATGTCCTGCAGATGACAGGCTATCCGCGACCGCGACGCGAACACGGCCAGCTCGGCATTGGAAACCCACATGAGCAAAGCCAGTGCTCGCCTGATCGCGACCCTCGGCGACGAGACCGATCAGACGAGCTGAACTCTCTCGCGTGAACACGACCTCACTTCCTGTTCTTGCGCTTCGGCTGAGGACGCTGCCCGCGCCTGACCGGCGGAGGAGCGCTCGCGAACTTTGCGATCGGGAGCAGCCTCTTCACCTCTTCATCCATCTGCGGATCGGGAGTGGGCAGCGTTCCGTCGTACATTACGTCGACGAGGCCACGGGTGACTTCGTCATAGAGGAGGACTGCGCCGCGCCGCAGCTCTAGCTGGTACTTCTTTGCCTTCAAATACTGCTGAAAATCGTTTGTGGTCGCCGCGAGATTAGCGTCCTCAGGCAAGGTCGCCCAGACCAGGAGCCAGGCATCCTCCGGCGTGGTCCCGAACGGCGCGGTCCACGAGCGCGGCTTTCCCGTCGACTCATCGATCAGCTTCTTTGGGAGCCGTGTCCAATCGCTCTGTGTCTTCGTCGATCCCGAGATCAGCGTCGCTCCGAGGCTCAACCATCCGACGCCGCCGCGCCGCTGGAGCTCGTCCGCGAGGGCGTTCATCGGGCTTCCGAGTCTCCGCGGCTTCGGAGCACGCGGCTTCATGGGGTCGATCTGCGCCTCGTGCCATGCATCGAGCGGGTCGGTGAGACTCGTGATGATGAGCGTCTGCTGCCGCGCGCGACGCCGTACGTCTGCTGTTCGTGCTTCACGGACCCGCAGATGGGGTAGCTGCTTTAGCGTCGGGTCGGGTTCGACGTAGAGCCCCTTCTGAAAGAAGTAGAGCAGGAGATCGAGTTCGTCGGCAGCGAGGTACAGGCGAGAGGCCTCTGGGTCACGGCGCCGGCGAAGGTAGAGCAGGAACTCTGCGGGCCGGTCGATGACGTCCGCGATCACCTGAAGATCGTGAATCGACACGACCCACGGGGTCATCGTTGCGTCGAGCAGTCCCGCGTCGATCAGATCGTGCGTCGCGATCCCGACACCCGACAAGTCCTCCAAGCTCAGTGCGACGGTGTGGATTTCCCTGATGTGCGAAAGGTCCAGCCACCCGCCCTGGTGCAGTCGGAGGCCGCCGTCTTCCGCGATCCGCGTCTGCGTCCGGGTCGCCTGCTCCGCCGCCTTCGTGATGATGCCGACCAGACTGCGCCGAAGTAGGCGTGTCTCCCCCGCCCGTGCTGCCGGCGTCAGAGCGACGGCTTTTGCCTCGACAACGATCGCCACATCGTCGACGACGATCAGCAGATCGCCCTCGACCCTCTTCGTGTACCCGGCAGGCGGGCCGCTGCGCTCCTGAGCGTTGACCGGCACGAAGTAGTCGAAGCCGAAGTAGGTGGTGCCCCCAGGGAGCATCTTCTCCAGGGCCGCCCTCCCGGTCTCCTCGAGCACGTCACCGCGGCGATTCTGGTAGACCTCCCAAGCCGCTGGCGAAGACTTGAGGAGCTGCTCGAAGTTCTCCCGGATCGCCGGCTGGAGCAGCGCGTCGTGCACGATGAGGAACGTGCCGCGGTCGGTGCGGATCACCGGACTCGTCCTGAGCGGGTTGTCCCCGCCGACGAAGCCCTCCAGCACGTCTCGGGCACTCACGCCATGCACGGAGACGGCGAACTGCTTGAGCACGGCCTCGGCGACCGACTCCTCAACTTCGGCCCGAGCGGCGATCGCCTCCGGCGCGAAAGCCACCCGATCGGCGGTCGGTTGCCAGGCGTCGTTGTGCGCGATTCTCGCGCGACGGACGACATCGGCCTCGGGATCCCTGGTCCCGGAAGCCGCACCTTCTCGCAACACCATCTCCCGAGCCCGCACCCGCTCGTTGAAGGCAGCGACCTGAAGATCGTGCAGAGCGGTCAGGACGTTCAGAGCATCGTTGGCGTCGAACCCCGCAAGGGACATGATCTCCGAGCGAGTCGGCTCATCGCTGAACAGGAGATCGTGAGTGGTCTTGACCATGTCGGGGTAGGACGTGTTCCGCACCCAGACCTCCCGCATCCGCGACGACATTGCGATAGTGGCGAATGGATCGCCCGGGCTCGCCTCCGCGTGCAGGATCTGCAGTGCCTGCACTGAGTAGATGAGTCCCTCCGCCTGCTCCGCCCACTCGTGAGCCGCTTCGTAAAGTGAGTTCGGGCGCTCGTCCGCGGCTGAGCCGTCCGTCGTCGTGGACGATGACACCAGCGCGAGTAAGGCGAGCAGCTCCGCTTTCGCCGGTCCCCCCTCGGTCTCCGGCTTGACCCGCCCGGCCAGCGACCACGGAAGGCACGCGAGCCGCGCGAGCTCCGTCACCCGCTCAGGACGATGCTTCTTCAGCGCTTCCGTCAAGACCTGCAGCTGAGCTGCTATCTGCTGCTCCGCAGAGTCCACCGGCGAGGGCTGCGCACGTAGATCCTCGAGCATCGCCATCATCAGGTCCGCGGAGCGCAGCACCTGATCGCCGTAGTCGTCGTCTCCGCTCAACCCTCGGGGAATCTGCGGCTGCTGGGGAGGCATGCGTCCGGCGCTCATGGCGCCATCCGACCACATCCCTCCGACATCGGACAGACAGACTTTCCGTCCGGAGACAGCAGAATCGCGCACTGGTTGACTGGTCGACCACTTTCCGTCATGACCCAAGGACGACGACGAACGCCAGCGAGCGATCGACGCCGGCCACGACCTCGACCGCGTCCTGCACGCCAACGACCTCGTCAACTCCGACTACACCTCTTCGTCGCCACCGGCGTCACCAACGGCGGCCTCGTGCGCGGCGTCCGCAAGGAGGGGCACCTCATCCACACCGAGTTCATCGTCCTGCGCTCCACCTCCGGCACCATCCGTCGAGTCTCGGCCGACCACCTCGCCGAACGCTGGCTCTAACCGACCCGACCGGTCACCCACTCCTACGATCGACTTGTGCCCTCGCGATCGTCATCCCCATCCGAAGACCTGCCGACCGTTTTCATCGGCTCGTCCTCGGAGGGAATCGAGATCGCCGACTACCTGCAGTCCGCTCTGCACAGTCGTGGATCGTGCGAAGCGATCACGTGGAGTCAGGGCGTCTTCGAGCTCTCCGACTTCACGATGGAGTCTCTTCTGAAGGCCGCCCACCGCGCCGACTTCGCTGTGCTCATCGCCACGGCCGGCGACACGGCAGATGTGCGTGGGAAGTCCCGAGTAGTCGCGCGCGACAACGTGATCTTCGAGCTGGGATTGTTCATCGGCGTACTCGGGCGGGAGCGCACCTACATCGTCGTCGACCGCGCCGACGACCTTCAGCTGCCCAGCGACCTCGCTGGCCTCCCCTACCGGCGCAATCAGCGGAACCCGCGGATCGAGCGACGAGGCCTTGGCTTGGACCCGTTAATAATGGTAAAGCAATAGAAAGATATGTTGCTTCCAAGAAGGAGGTCATGCTTTATTTCGAATATATTGGCGGCGCGCACATGCCGGATTTTGTAGCTTATAAGAATATTAAGGGTTACGAAGTTACAACCGATAATGAGAAGACTGTAGCAAGACATCTAAAGCGGTGGTACGTGGGACCGGATAGAATCGCGACGTACAGACAGTGGAGGTATGGCAGTTGATCAAATCGTTAGAAATTGACCGGTTCGTGGCGGAGGCCGGATCCGTGACCGAAAACGTCAGTGTCGACGGTTTGCGGCTTTCCGGGTGCTCAACAGAGCTGACGGAGGATATTGCGCGAAGGCCCTTACTGCGGAACCTACGTCTTAAGAACGTGGTGGGCAAGAGTAGTAGTTTGTCAGGGGCGGTACTACAAAACGTCACTGTCGAAAATTTGCGCGCAGACATTTTTTCGGGATTTATAAATGGGTGCGAATTTGATCAAGTAATTTTGAAGGGGAAGTTCTCACCGCTCGTTATCCAAAAGGGTGTCTCTGCGCCGACCGCTTCCCCCCTCGCGCAGAAGTTTGCTCAGGCGCTAAGGGTCGAGCCAGATGACTCGAGTTGGTCGTTAGATATTTCGGAAGCAATTGGGGACATAGCCCTTCGTGGGTATGCGCCCCGACGCATTAGGCGAAATCCAACTCATCAGGCTGTGATGACAAGGGCGCAAGCTGAGGCGGGGCGATGGAGAAAGATCGACCTTTCAAATACGACGTTTGTCGTTCAAATTGAGGAGTTGCTAGCCTGCGATTGGTACGAAGGTGTCGTTCTGGTTGCAAATCCTGCAGGGGCGAGATTCCGCTCTCAAGTCGACGGAATCAATCGGTTACGCGATGCGGGTGCCGCGCTCGAAGATTAGTAGATAGTGACGGTCGAGCGTGAGGCTCTATAGCGGTGTTCTGCTTGGCGGTGTAGCGTGCGATACATGAGCTCGAGGGGGTTAGGCCGGAGCGTCGCGTGGTGGTACCCGAATGGGCCCAGCATGTTCCGCGAGGGGGCCGATCGCGACAGCCCTGGGCTTTCGTCAGCGGACGCGCGTCGTGAAGGGCCCCGAACCTGACGACTGCTGGATCTGGACGGGAGCGACCGGCGACCACGGCTACCGCCGCTTGTGGACGCGCACCGTCGACGGCGAGCAGCAGGTCCTCCGGCCTCAGCGGTACGCATTCGAGAAGATTGCCGGCCGCGCCTTCGAGCGGGACGTGATGAGTCCTGGTGCGTCGTGCCGCTGTGCGTGCACGCGGACGAGGCGATATAGCATCTGCGCGAGGGTGATGGGCGCGCAAATAAGATCGACTGCACCCAGCATGGCCGCTACGGAGGCCCCTCGACGACGCTCGCAGCCCACCGGCGCCGGCCGACTCGAGCGCGCTGCGCGAGCGCGGGCGCTACGGGCCCTCGTGCTCGAGCTTGCGGAAGGTCCTCGTCGGCATCGACGAGGACCTTCCTGTGCTCTTCTAAGCCCGGTCGCGTGCCGGAAGCACCGCACCGGATGCGGCTGTTCCATCTCCCGAATACATCGGGGTGGTAGGAATCGTCAGAGCCGTCTTGATCCACCGCAGCGCGACTTGAGCGGCGCCGAGCGCGAGCACGAGACCCACGGTCGACCATCCGGCTGCTAATCCCGCGCCAATGACCAGTTCGGAGTCAACAGCGACCCCGCCGAACGCGTCGCGGCTGTTCGCCCACACCGCCGCGCCGACGGTCCCGAACGCGCTCCCGACGGGATAGACCACAAACAGCAGGGCTACTGCTCGGAGGAGGAGCGCCCGCATTCCCCAGATGCCCTTCACGCCGTGACCTCCATCTCGCCAGCCGAGTCGTGCTCACGCTCGTGAGCGTCGGAGGCGTCGTCATTGGCGTCCTCCGTGGGGCTTGGGGCCGTGGCTGTCGCTTCGGTGAGGGCTCGTATCGCCGCGCGTACATTCGCCGAGGTGATCCCTAATCGTTCCGCGGTCTCGGCCGGGGAGACGTATGCGCCCATCCCCGCGATCGCCCTCGCCTCGTCGAGGCGAGCGGCCGTCGCCTGCTCCTCCGATGCCGCGGGCAGCTTCCGGATCTCCTCTTCGAGCTCCGTGAGGATCGCGTCCTCACGATCGGTGGCCGCGAAGTAGTCGGTCGCGAGGTTCTCGAGCTTCTCCTCGCGCTCCCGGTACACGGCTGCGCGGTCCCGCGCCCTCTTCCGCGCGTCGATCTGCGCAGCGGTCTTCGTTCGTCCAGCACCCATCAGGCCGGTTCCTTCCACACCAAACACCTAACGCTCACACCCAGACGTGCGCGTGGAAACCCTGACCTGCCCAGCACGGTAGCAGCACTCCAACAGCTCGGCCGGGACTGCCCGTGAACGTCGCGCGCGTGAGAGCCTGGCCGCGTGCAACCAGTGATGACAACGCTCCACCGAGCTCTCGGCCGCGAGCCTTCCCCTCTCACTCGCGACCTGATCGACGAAGCGATCGAGGTGAACCTGGCCGAGTCGGACAATCTGGACTGGAAGAAGAGTGCCCCCGCCGCCGCCGGCGGCGACAACGCCGCCCGTGAATTCGCGAAGGACATCGCCGCGATGGCCAACGCGTCCGGAGGCATCATCGTCATGGGCGTTGAAGAGGAACGTGGCAGAGGTACCGCGAAGGCCATCAACGACATCGACATCTCGGAGCCCGAGCTGCAACGGCTGCGCCAGTGGGCCGGTGCCCACCTGAAGCCGGTCGTCGCCCCGCTGGATGTCACCCCGATCCCGTCCGCTGACAATGCGGCCGTCGGGCAGATCGCGATCACGATTCCCGCGAGCACCAACGCGCCGCACTTCGTCAGCTCGAGTGACAACACGCTGAGGGCCCCTGTCCGGTACGGAACCGAGACCCGATGGCTCGCTGAGCCGGAACTCGCTCACGCGTACTCCAAGCGATTCCAGACCGCCGCGTCCCTCAGCGCGCAGCTGGAGGAGGGTGTCGCGCAGGCGATGCACGGCCTCGACCGGACGAAGAAGACCTGGCTGGTGGGAGTCGCCCGCCCTGAAGTCGGCCCGGGAATCGACTCCACCCCCCTCACGAGCCGCGAGTTCCTCGACGTCCTCAGCGAGGCAGAAGACCGGTCGACCGAACTCGTCGGCGCAGAAACATTCGGATCGCCCCTGCAATGGGCCAGCTACACCGGGAGCACGCAGAGGCTGGGTCTCAGACGGCGGATCTTCGAGGATCGCCGAACGAACGACGTGGCCTCCGTCGGCGAGAGCATTCGAGTCGAGCTTCACGACGACGGCACGATCGCGCTCTGCGTCGATGCGTTCCAGTCGAATCCCGTCAACGACGGCCGCGCTTACGTGCAGGTCGAGGTAGTCGAAGGCTTCGCCCGCGATCTCGTAGGCCTGGTTGAAGCGCGATCGAAGCAGCAAGGACGCTCCGGTCGATACGTCGCGCGCGTCGATATGCTGGCGGCCCAGAAGTTTCCTCCGGGTCTTCGAGCGCACGGACCGGACCGACACGGAGACCATGGACTCCTCGAGGGCTCTCGCGAAGTCCTGGAACCGATCCCGATCCTCACCACGATCGAAGCAGGCGTCCCGACTTCAGAGAGGCTCGTTTCCGCGAGGTCCATCGCGACGGACCTTCTCCACCAGTTCTCCTTCGGAGCGCTGTTCACCTTCCCAAAGGAGTGACGAGGAGCCGCGGCGCCCCGGACCTAACGCCCACAACTTCGGCCCGCGCGATCGGCCAGCGTCTCCGACGGTAGCAGCGCGCACGCGCGCCGCGGCGGAGCTGCCTCCGAAGGCGCCTCTTGCTCGGTCGCACCCTGCGGGTGCTGCTCTCGCGGTGCGGCCTCACTCGCATACACCCGTGGACGGCGTCCGCTGTGCTCCCACCGCCCACCGTCGCGTGCTCGTTCCTGGCCGCACCGTCGACGCCGCGCTCACTTCGTTCGGCTTCTGGCGTCGACTCCGCGCGGAACCCGGTGGGTTCCGGCCTGACCCGTCTTTCTCGTTCCTCGTCAGGTCGTTCCCTCATTCTTCGGTCTCTGGGTCGTCACACCTCTTGCATCTTTGACCTTCCGGGTACTTTCAAAAGGTGATGACTCTTCACAAACAGTCCGCGGGGGACGGCTACACCTACTACACGCGTGAGGTGGCGACCGCTGACGTGCGCCGTGGCGGCGAGCGAAAGCTCGGCGATTACTGCACCGCGGACGGCAATCCGGCGGGCGCGTGGATGGGCGCGGGCCTCGCCGGCCTCGGCGAGACCGTCGGCTTGGACGCAGAGAGCCGCCCGGTGTTCGCCGCTGACGCGGCGCGGGAGGTTCGCGGGGAGGTCACGGAGGCGCAGACGAAGGCCCTCTACGGCGAGGGTCTGCACCCGAACGCGCACGCGCTGTTGGACGCCGGCGAGTCAGAGCGGTCGGTGAAGCTCGGGGCGTCGTACTACCGGTACGACGTGAAGGACGAGGGCCTCGGGGCGCAGATCCGTGACGGGTACGAGGCGTTCACGCGCATACACCATCGGGAGCCGGACGCGGACGAGCGGCGCCGGATCCGGGTGCAGGAGGGCGCGATCGCGTTCCGCGATGCGAAGGGTCGCGACCCGGTCGACAAGGAGGAGCTGGGCCGGTTCATCACCGCCGCGCAGCGCCCGCAGCAGCAGGCCGTCGCGGGCTATGACCTGGTGTTCTCGCCCGTGAAGTCCGTGTCGGTGTTGTGGGCGCTAGGTGATGACGAGACCCGCCGGCAGGTCGAGCAGGCGCATCAGGATGCGATCGCCGCGGCCGTCGGGTACCTGGAGGAGACGGCGATCGCGACGCGCACGGGCCGGGATGGAGTCGCGCAGGAGGATGTGCGTGGGGGGCTGATCGCGTCCAGGTTCCGGCACTACGACTCGCGGACCGGGGATCCTCAGCTGCACGATCACCTGGTCGTGTCGAATAAGGTGCAGGGCATCGACGGGAACTGGCGGGCGACCGACGGGGCGCTGCTGCACAAGCAGCCGGTCGCTGCGTCCGAGTTCTACAACCAGCAGGTCATGGCCGCTCCCCGCGACCGCCTCGGGGTCGCCGTCGAAGCCCGAGTGGTGGCGGACGGGCGGCGTCCGGTGATGGAGATCGCCGGTATCGACACCGAGCTGATGTCCGCGTTCTCCTCCCGTTCCGCCGTGATCCGAGAGACCACGAAGCAGCTCGAAAAGGAGTACCGGCAGCAGAGCGGCCACGAACCCGACCCGGCCACGCGGGCGGAGCCGCCGTGAACTCGGCCTCGAGCGACCGCCCGGCGGCCGTGATCGTCGAGTCGTCCCAGCCCACCACCGCTCCCGTCGCGCCGGCCACGGAGGAGGCGGCGGTCGTCGAGACGGCGGAGCCCGCACCCGTCGAGACAGCAGCCCCGGTCGAGACGGCCGCGCCCGCCCCCGCCCCTGTCGAGACGGCAGCGGCTGCGCAGGTCTCGCCCGAGTTCGCCTCGGCGCTCATCAAGGCGCAGAGCTACTCCGAGATGCTCCACATGAGCAAGGCGGGCCTGTACGGCCAGCTCACCTCCGAGTACGGGGAGCAGTTCTCGCCCGAGGCCGCGCAGTACGCGGTGGACACCGTCTCCGCCGACTGGAACGCCAACGCGCTGGCGAAGGCCAAGGACTACCAGGCCCAGATGGCGATGGCGCCGGAGGCCATCCGCGACCAGCTGACCAGCGAGTACGGGGAGCAGTTCACGAGCGACGAGGCCGACTACGCCATCGCGCACCTGAACGACTAGTCCCACTCGGACCGTCGCGGCACTGCGCGGCCACTGAGCAGGTCCTCCCGGAGCGCGCCGCCGTCCGTCGCCCACGACCCGGGCGACGGAGGGCGGCGGACCACCGGAGCCGGTTCAGGCCAGGACGGCGAGGGTGACGGGGAGCGCCTCGCTCCACCTGCCGGTCAGCCGCTCCTCGCCCTCGAGGAACGGCGGCGCGAGGACCCGCGCGAGGACGAGAGTCAGACCGTCGGCCGAGGTCGTGGTGGTCCGTGCGTCGCTGCGGACGAGCACCGTCGACGGCGGCCCGGACGCTCCGGCGCCTGATCCGCTGCCCTGCACCGTCGCGGTCGGCGGGCGGACGATGCGCTGCCCGTCCTCCTCGAAATGCTGCTCGACCTCCCGGGCGCCGGTGCGGATCGCCGTGGCGAAGGCGGCGATCGCGACGGGGTCGCCGGCACCGTCGTAGACCCAGCGACGACCGAGGACGGTGTGCTCGACGGTCGCGAGGAGATGCGCGTCACCGCCGGCGAGAGGCGAGCCGCGGTAGGTCAGCGGCACTTGGAGCGGCGGCTGCCCGGTCGACTGGACGATCAGCGTCTCCACTCCCACCTCGCCATCGGGGTCGTCGAACCGGTAGGCGCCGAGCTGCGTGAATCCGCCGCCCTCGCACCAGGGCTGCGTCGGCGCCCATGCCTCCACGATCTCGAGCTTCCCGGGGGTGATCGTCGCACGGTGCAGAAGGGCCATGCACCGAGAGTAGAGCCGGCCGATCCGTCCGGAGGAGTGCCCGTCAGCGAGCGGCGCCCGCCGTCGCCGACTCGGGCAGGCTGCTCATCGGGAGGGTGTACTCGCCCTTCAGCGCCGAGATCCAGACGGTGGTCGGGGCGACGGCGGCGAAGTTCGAGTTGAGCAGCGCCATCAGCGTGGTGTGCAGGGAGTGCGCGTCGATCGAGCCGGCGTCGTTCGCGATCGCGATCGCGCCCGTCGCGTCAGAGAGCACCTCGGCGCGGAGCCCGTGCGTCTCCGCCTCGGCGGCCGAGGCGAGGATGCAGTTGTTGGTCATGTAGCCGACGAGGGTGATCGTGTCGACGTCGTGCTCGCGGAGCCAGTCGAGCAGGTCGGTCCCCGCGAAGACCGTGCCGAACTGCTTCGTGACGTTCTTCCACGAATCCGAGCGGCGCTTCTCGATCTCCGGGTGCAGCGCGAAGGACGGACCCGACGGGTCGAAGATCGGCGCTCCCTCGCCCGCGCTGTGCTGGACGACGGCGATCGGGAGGCCCGCCGCGGCGGCGGAGTCGAGGGCGGCGGCGATCCTCGGCAGCGACTGCGCGTGCGGCGGGTACTGGATCTCGAGCGGACCGCTGAAGTACTCCTGCTGCACGTCGACGAGGATCAGTGCGCGGCGCGGTGTGGTCATGAGGGGCTCCCATCGGTGGCGGACGTCCCCGATCCTCCCGCTCGGGGCTGGGAGCGGCGGTCAGCCACGCGGCCCGCGACCCGGTCGTGGGCGCAGGCCCACACCTCCTCGTGCTCGAGCGGAGTGAGGACGCCGGCGTCGAGCAGCCGGTCGGCCCGCCGCAGCACGGCCGCGATCGCCGCCTGCTCGGCGACGGCGGGGGAGTCGACGTCCGCGATCACGAGCCGGCGGGCGCAGGCCCGGCGGAGGCGGCGGGTCGCGCGGGCCGAGAGGAGCAGGAGCGACGCGGTCGGCAGGGCGAGCGCGGCCAGCAGGAGGAGCGGCAGCCGGTCGAGCGCGAGCGTCCCGACGGCGCCGGCGGCCGTCACGGCAACGACCAGCTGCGGACCGGCCGCGTGCAGGCGGAGGCGCGTCCGCTCCTCGACGGAGGTGCCGGGCGCGAAGACGACGAGCTCGCTCCGGACGACGCCGTAGCGGCTCGCACCGACGGTGTGGCGGCCCCAGCGGGGGCCGGCGTCGAGGAGGCGGAGGAGCAGGTGCACGAGCGCCATCGTCGGCCCGCGACGGCGGGTGCGAGGGGATCCTGACGGAACGCGGACGCGTACCGGGCCGATCCGCACGGTCCGCTCGCGCGACGCTCACGATGCCCTCACGGCGCGGGATCGCGCGTCGACGTCCCTCCCCAGCCGATTACCCGTGAGGAAAGCGTGAGGATCCGCTCATTCCGGGCGGGCGCGCTCCTCACGGCGAGTAGAAACATCCAGTGACCTCTTCCGTCGTCCGTGGCGACCCCGACGCCCTCGAACCCTCCCCTCTCTCCTCCGCGCGCGCGGGCGGGGTGAAGGCGTGGCTCCTCGAGGGCCTCCGCGACGACTCCGGAGCCCACCCCGGCCCCCACGCGGCCACCGGCAGGACGCACTCGTGGTGGCGCGTCATGTGCCTCACCGGCGTCGACTACTTCTCCACCCTCGGCTACCAGCCGGCGATCGCGGCGCTCGCCGCGGGCCTGGTCTCGCCGCTCGCGACGATCGTCCTGGTGGTGCTGACCCTCCTCGGCGCGCTCCCCGTCTACCGCCGCGTGGCCCGCGAGAGCTTCCGCGGCGAGGGGTCGATCGCGATGCTCGAGCGCCTGCTGCCCTGGTGGGGCGGCAAGCTCTTCGTGCTCGTGCTGCTGGGGTTCGCGGCCACCGACTTCATGATCACGATCACCCTCTCGGCGGCCGACGCGACGGCGCACGCGGTCGAGAACCCGTTCGCCCCCGCCTGGTTCCACGGGGCGGAGGTGCCGCTCACGCTGGGGCTGATCGCCCTGCTGGGGATCGTGTTCCTGCGCGGGTTCCGCGAGGCCATCTCGATCGCGGTCGTGCTCGTGGCCGTGTTCCTCCTGCTCAACGCGATCGTGATCGCCGTGGCGATCGGGCACGTGGCCGAGAACCCCGTCGTCATCGGCGACTGGTGGTCGGCGCTCACGACCCAGCACGGGAATCCGCTGATCATGGTCGGCATCGCGCTCATCGTGTTCCCCAAGCTCGCGCTCGGGCTCTCCGGCTTCGAGACCGGGGTCGCGGTCATGCCGCAGATCCGCGGCGACGCGGGCGACACCGAGGACGCCCCGGTCGGCCGCATCCGCGGGGCGAAGCGGCTGCTCATCACCGCCGCCGTCACGATGTCGGCGTTCCTCATCACCTCGAGCTTCGTCACCACGCTGCTCATCCCGCAGGCGCAGTTCCAGCCGGGCGGCGAGGCCAACGGCCGCGCGCTGGCCTACCTCGCGCACGAGTACCTCGGCGAGGGCTTCGGCACGGTCTACGACATCGCGACGATCTGCATCCTCTGGTTCGCGGGCGCCTCCGCGCTGGCCGGCCTGCTCAACATCGTCCCGCGCTACCTGCCCCGCTACGGCATGGCTCCCCAGTGGGCCGGCGCCGTCCGTCCGCTCGTGCTGGTCTTCACCGTCGTCGCCTTCGTCATCACGATCCTCTTCCGCGCCGACGTCGACGCGCAGGGCGGCGCCTACGCGACCGGCGTGCTGGTGCTGATCACCTCCGCGTCCGTCGCCGTGTTCCTCTCGGCGAAGCGCAGGAAGCAGCGCAAGCGCGCCGTGGGCTTCGCGGTCATCGCGCTGGTCTTCGTCTACACGACGGTCGTGAACGTGGTCGAGAGGCCCGACGGCGTGCGGATCGCGGCGGTCTTCATCGTCGGCATCCTCGCGGTCTCGCTCGTCTCGCGGGTGCACCGCTCGTTCCAGCTGCGCGCCACCTCCGTGGTGTTCGACGCCGCCGCGATCGACTTCCTCACCACGGACGCCGACGACTACGGCGTGATCCGCATCCTCGCGAACGAGCCCGACGACGGCTCCGAGGCGGAGTACCGGGACAAGCTGGCGGAGGAGCAGCGCGACAGCAACCTGCCGATGCGCGGCCCGGTGCTCTTCCTCGAGGTGCACACCACCGACTCCTCCGACTTCGAGGAGGACCTGGTCGTGCAGGGCCGCGTCTGCCACGGCTTCCGCGTGCTGACGGTGACCAGCGGCAACATCCCGAACACCATCGCCACGGTGCTGCTCGAGATCCGCGACCTCACCGGCGTGATCCCGGACGTCTACTTCGAGTGGACCGAGGGCGGCCCCATCTCGAACATGTTCCGCTTCCTCATCACCGGCACCGGCGAGGTCGCCCCCGTCACCCGCGAGGTCCTCCGCCGCGCGGAGTCCCGCCGCGACCGCCGGCCGGGCGTGCACGTGGGCTGACGCCTGCTGCGCGGCGGGGGCGTGGCGGCGCCGAGGTACCGCTCCTGCTGCGGGATGCCGCCGAGACGCCGCTCCATCGGCGACACGCCGCGGCAGGAGCGGTGCGTCGGCGGAGGAGGTGGCGTCCCGGCGCGCGGCGGCCCCGTAGCGTGGGCGCGGGCGCCCGTCGGGGCGCCGACACCGACGAACGGACGACGATGACCCTCGAGGACCAGCGCGCGCACATCCTGACCGGCGCCGTGTACGACGACATGACCCCCGAGCTGGTCGCCGCGCGCGAGCGGGCTGTCCTCGCCTCGAACGCGTACAACGCGAGCTTCGGGCGACCATCGGTCGAGCGGGAGGCTCTGCTCCGCGAACTCGTCGCCTCCGTGGGCGCGGACGCGCACCTCGAGCCGACGTTCCGCTGCGAGTTCGGCTTCAACATCACGATCGGCGACCGCTTCTACGCGAACTTCGACTGCATCCTGCTCGACGGCGCCCCCATCACGATCGGCGACGACGTGCTGTTCGGCCCGCGCGTCTCGATCTACACGTCGAACCACGCCCTCGACCCGGCCGAGCGCGCGGCCGGCGCCTGCTCCGCGAAGCCGGTCGTCGTCGGCGACGGCGTCTGGATAGGCGGCGGCGTCACGATCAACCAGGGCGTCACCATCGGCGACGGGGCCGTGATCGGCTCGGGCAGCGTCGTCACCCGCGACGTCCCTCCGCTCACCATCGCCGCCGGCGTCCCCGCCCGCGTCCTCCGCCAGATCACCCCCGACGACCGGACCGGCTACCGCCCGGCCCACTGACGCCGGCCCACTCCGGCTCCGGAGCGCCGGTTCCGAGACGCCGGCTCCGAGACGCCGCTCCCGGGCGGCGCTCGGACGGCAGGCGGCGATCCGCCCTCAGGACTTCACGGTCGACAGGGGCTCGGTGATGCTCTCGAGGCTGCGGCGCTCGGCGTCCACGCCGAAGATCAGGGCGATCACGCCGCCGAGGATCATCACGGCGGCGCCGACGAAGTAGCCGATCGTCAGCGGTCCGCGGTCGCTGCCGTCGCCGATCAGGGCGCCGTAGAGGGCGGGGGCGACCGCTCCGGCGATCTGGCCGAGGGTGAAGAAGTACGAGATCGCCTGGCTGCGCAGCTCGAGCGGGAAGATCTCACTCACGGTGAGGTAGGCGCTCGAGGCTCCCGCGGAGGCGAAGAAGAACGACACGCACCAGAGGATCGTCTGCGTCGTCGCGGTCAGGACGTCCATGCTGAAGAGGACCGCCGAGACGGCCAGGACCGCTCCCGAGACGCCGTAGGTGAGGAAGATCATCTTCCGCCGGCCCCACACGTCGAACAGGTGGCCGAGCACCAGCGGCCCGACGAGGTTGCCGATCGCGAACGGGAAGAAGAAGTACGAGATCGCACTCTGCTCGACTCCGTAGAAGTTCTCGAGCACCAGCGCGTAGGTGAAGAAGATCGCGTTGTAGAGGAACGACTGGGTGATCATCATCGTCGCGCCCACCAGCGTCCGCTTCGGGTACTGCCGCAGCAGCACCCGGGCGATGGTGCGGAACGGGATGCTCTCCGTCGCCTTCACGGTGATCGCCTTCGCGTCGTCGACCGGCTCGAGCACGCCGCCCTCGGCCTCCACCCGGCGCTCGATCTCGTCGACGGTGCGCTCCGCCTCCTCCTCGCGGCCGTGCGTCATCAGCCAGCGGGGGCTCTCGGGGATGTGGCGGCGGAGGTAGATGATCGCCAGTCCGAGGATCGGGCCGAGGAAGAAGCCGAGGCGCCAGCCGACGTTCTCGGCGAAGAGCGCGTCGTTCAGGAAGAACAGGTTGGCCGCGGAGCCCAGAGCCGCGCCGCCCCAGTAGGTGCCGTTGATCGCGATGTCGACGCGGCCGCGGTACTTGGAGGGGATGAGCTCGTCGATCGCGGAGTTGATCGCCGCGTACTCGCCGCCGATCCCCATGCCCGCGAAGAAGCGGAACACGGCGAGGAAGACGTAGTTCGGCGCGAGTCCCGCCAGGCCGCTGGCGACCAGGTAGATGACGAGCGTCAGGATGAACAGCTTGCGCCGCCCGAGCTTGTCGCTCAGTCGCCCGAAGATCAGGGCGCCCGCGATCTGCCCGCACAGGTAGATCGTGCCGAGCAGGCCGACCTCGAAGGCCGAGAGCCCGAACTCCTTCGCGAAGCCGGCGGAGGCGACGATCTGGATCTCGAGTCCGTCCAGCACCCACGAGAAGCCGAGGCCGACGACGATCGACCAGTGGAAGCGGGTCCAGGGGAGCCTGTCGATGCGGGCGGGCACGAGGCTCCGGACCGGGCCGCGCGGACTGGTGGATGTCGACATGGCGAGCGCCTTCCTGTCGCCCCGGCGTCGTTGCGGAGGAACGCTGTCCCGAGCGCGGCGAGACGACACTAGACCCGCCGGCGGCTCCATATCGCCGGGCTATTCACCCCTTGTCACGGACCGCCGAGCGGGTGTATCCCGGGGATCGGTGCCCACCCGGAGGCGGAGCGAGGCGCGGAGCTCATCGGTACGGATCCGGAGCGAGGCGCGGTGGACGCGAGCCCGGATCCGTCCCGCGGGGCCTGACACCGCCCGCCTCCTCGGCCTAGCGTGGAGGCATGATCGACGCGACGCCCGCGGGCACCCCCACCTACGTCCTCAGCGAGGGGCCCGTCTGGGATCCGGACACCGCCCGCCTCACCTGGGTCGACATCGAGGCCGGCGCGGTCCTGTCCGCCCCCGTCACCGCGGAGGGGATCGGAGCGATCTCGCGCACCGACGTCGGCGAGCAGGTCGGCGCCGCGCTGCCCCTGGGCGACGGGCGGACGCTCGTCGCGCTGACCCGACGGCTCGCGATCCTGGAGGTCGACGGCTCCCTCACGCGCGGCTCCGAGCTGCTGCCGGAGGGGCACCGCTTCAACGACGGCACGATCGACCCGCAGGGGCGCCTCCTGGTCGGGTCGCTGACGCTCGGGGAGTCGGCCGGCGACGACGTCCTGCTGCGCATCGAGCACGACGGATCCGTCACCGTGCTCGACGACGACCTGCGGCTCTCGAACGGACTCGGCTTCTCGCCGGACGGCTCCGTGCTGTACTCGGCCGACACCGAGTCCGGCGTGATCCACCGCCGCTCCTACACGGACGGCGAGCACGGCCCGCGCGAGCCGTTCGTCGAGCTCGAGGAGGGCGTGTTCGCCGACGGGCTGACCGTGGACGCCGACGGCCGCGTGTGGGTCGCGGTCTGGGGCGGGAGCGGCGTCCGCGTGTTCGGGGCCGACGGCAGCCCGGTCGAGGGCGAGGGCATCAGGATCGACGCCCCGCACTCCTCCAGCATCGCCTTCGCGGGCGAGGACCTGGACATCGCGGTCGTCACCTCCGCCTCGCGCGACCTCTCGGCGGACGAGCGGGCGCGTCATCCGCACGCCGGCGGACTGTGGATCGCGCAGCCCGGAGCCCGCGGCCGCGCCGCCACGCGCTGGGTGGAGGGCCCCCTGCCCTAGGCGCGGCCGGTCGCCCGTCAGGCGGCGGGCGCCGTCGGCGGGCTCGGCTCCGACGCGGGCTGCGGCACGAGGGTCAGCCGCGAGATGCGGTAGCGGTCCGTCTCGGCCACGCGGAGCAGGTGGTCGCCGACGAGGACGGAGTCGCCCACCACGGCCACGCGGCCGATCCGGTCGAGGACGAATCCGCCGACCGTCTCGTACGGGCCCTCGGGCAGCTCGATGCCCAGCTGCTCCGCCAGGTCCTCGAGGATCATTCCGCCGTCGACGTCGTGCAGCTGCTCGGCCGCCTTCGCGTCGACCGCCTGGCGGGCGCCGTCGTACTCGTCGTAGATCTCGCCGACGAGCTCCTCGAGCAGGTCCTCCAGCGTGATGATGCCGTCGGTCCCCCCGTACTCGTCGATGACGACGGCGATCTGGTGGCCGTCCTGGCGCATGGTGCGCAGGGCCGCGAGCACCTTCGTCGTGCCGGGGACCGCGAGGATCGGGCGGGTGATGTCGGCGACGCTGCTCGCGGTGCCGGCGCGGCCCGCCTCCGGGAACGCGGACATCAGGTCGCGCACGTGGACGAAGCCGAGGACGTCGTCGAAGTCGTCGCCGACCACCGGGTAGCGCGAGTGCGGCTGGTCGAGGACCGCCGCGTAGCCCTCGGCCACGCTGAGCGCGCCGCGGAGGAAGTCGACGTCCGGGCGCGGGCGCATCACCTCGGCGACGCGGCGGTCGTCCGCGCGGAAGATGTCGGTGAGCAGCCGGCGGCTGTCCTCGTGGATCTCGGTGTTGCTGGAGATCATGTCGCGCACCTCGTCGGCCGAGACGCTCTCGCCCTTCTCGCGCGGGTCGGCGCCGAGGAGGCGGACGACGGCGTCGGTCGAGACGGACAGCAGCCAGATCACGGGGCGCATCAGGCGCGCGAGGGCGTTGAGCGGGGGCGCGAGGGCCTTGGTGAATGCGACGGACTTCTGCATCGCCAGGCGCTTGGGGACCAGCTCGCCCAGCACCAGGGAGAGGTACGCGATGACGAGGGTCATCAGGATCAGGGCGACGGTCGAGGCGGCGGAGGCCGAGAGGCCGAGCGACTGCAGCGGCGGCACGAGGTCGGGCGCGATGGTCGAGGCGCCGTACGCCGAGGAGAAGAAGCCGGCGAGCGTGACGCCGATCTGGACCGCGGAGAGGAACGTGTTGGGGTTGCGGACGAGCTCGGCGATGCGCCGGCCGCGCTCGCTGCCGGCCTCGATCGCGCGGACCTGGCTCTCGCGGAGGCTGACGATGGCCATCTCGGTGCCCGCGAAGACGCCTCCGAGGAGGACGAACAGCACGACGAGGCCGATGTTGAGGAGGGTGTCGAGATCCACGCCGACCAGAGTAGGGATGCCGGCCGTGAGAACGCCTCGTGGACTCTCAGGGAGCGGGGTCGGGCGGGACGACGCCCCGCCCGCCCCTCGCTCAGGACGCGTCGGCCGGGCGCACGCCGATCGTGAGGATGAGGTTCGCGTAGATGCGGCGGTCGCCCGAGGCGATGGTGAGCGCGACGTCGGGCGTGCGCGCCTCGGCGTAGAAGGCGTGCCGCTCGAGCGAGGTGAAGGGGACGCCGTCGAGGGACCGGCGGAAGGCGTCCTGCGCGGGGACGTCGATGCCGGGCGCGGGCGTCATGACCGTCGCCTCCTCGACGACGATCGCCGAGAGCAGGGCGTCGAGGATCTCGTCGACGGTCAGCATGTCGGGCCGGAGGTTCAGGTGCACCAGCGCGGAGTTCGGTCCGAGCGTGGTGCCGACGGGGTAGTTGCCGTCGGCGATGAGGACGCGGGAGCCGTGGCCCGCGCGGGCGAGCGCGTGCAGGATCTCGGGGTGGAGGAGGGTCGTGGTCAGCAAGAGGAGCTCCTAGAGGTCGTGGAGGTGGGCGACGGACGAGCCGGCGAGCAGGCGGCCGGGGAGCCTCCGCTCCTGGGGACCGGGCTGCTCCGCCCCGGAGTCGAGGCGGAGGCGGACGAGGGCGGCGGCCTCGGCGGCGATCGCCTCCGTCGGCTGGGCGATCGTGGTCAGGTGCGGGCGGACCACGCGGGCCAGCTCGACGTTGTCGAAGCCGACGACGGAGAGGTCCGTCGGCACGCGCAGTCCGGAGTCGCCGAGGGCGATCAGGGCGCCGACCGTCAGCTCGCGGTTGCTCGCGAACAGGGCGGTCGGCCGGGGGCTCAGGGCGAGGATCCGCTCGACGGCGGCGACCCCGCTCTCGACCGTCAGCGGGCCGCGCACCACGGCGTCGGCGGCGGGGTGCACGCCGCGCTCGGCCAGGTCGGCGAGGAAGCCGGCGGTCCGCTCCCGGGTGGAGGACACTCCGTCCTCCCCGCCGAGCACCGCGATCGAGCGGTGGCCGTGGTCGAGGAGGTGGCGGGCGGCGGAGGCGCCGGCGCCCGCGTTGTCGAGCGCGACGCGATCGGTGACCAGTGCGTCGTCGATCCAGTCGACGGCCACCACGGGGATGCCCTGCTCGGAGGCGCGGCGCAGCGCGTCGACGTCGCCCGCGGACGGCACCGCCACGATCCCGTCGACCATCTTCTCGAGCAGCAGGTCGACCGCGGCTCCCGGCTCGGGGCGGCTCACGCCGACCAGCACGCCGATGCCCTCCTCGCGCAGGGCCCGCTCGAGGCCCGCGATGATCGAGAGGTGGAACTCGTTGTCGAGGGCGGGCAGCAGCACTCCGACCGTGCGGGAGCGCCGCGAGCGCAGGCCTCGAGCGAAGCCGTTGACGCGGAAGCCGACCTCGGCGGCCGCCGCCTCGATCGCCGCCCGGTTCTCGGGGCGCACGGGGAGCCCGTTGTAGTGCTTCGAGATGGTCGAGAGCGAGAGGCCGGTCAGCCGCTGCAGGTCCTTGTAGGTGGCCACGTCACAGGGTGGCGCGGGGAGAGCCGTAGCCGCTCCAGCCCGGGATCGTGCCGTCGGCGTCCCACAGGTCGAGCCAGCCGGTGCTGCCGGGCCAGAGGAAGACCTGGCCCTTGATCAGCCGGTTGTTGCGCTCGGCGCCGCGCAGCGCCTCCTGCTCCTCGGCCGTGAGCACCAGGGAGGCGGCGGCCAGGTTCGCCTCGATCTGCTCCGGCTTCACCGCGAACGGGATCGGGATCTGGCCGCGGTTCACCGCCCAGGCGAGGCACACGACGGCCGGATGCACGCCCCGCTCCTCGGCGATCGCCCGCACCGCGGGGTGCTCGATGTCGACGATGTCGCCCTCCACCCGGTCGCGCTCCGGCCGCGACGGCGAGCCCAGCGGCGAGTAGCCGATCGGCTGGATGCGGTGGTCGAGGCAGAAGCGGAACAGCTCCGGCTGCTGGAAGCAGGGGTGCAGCTCCATCTCGTTCAGCTGCGGGGCGATGCGGACGTCGGCGAGGATCCGCTCGAGCTTGGGGATGGTGACGTTGGAGGTGCCGAGGTGCCGGACGAGGCCCCGGTCGACCAGGCTCTCGAGCGCGCGCCAGGTCTCGAGGAATGCCTCGTGGACGTAGGGGCGGGCGTGCGGATCGCGCGCGTCGGTCTCGGCGTGCGGCGGGTGGTGGTTGGGGAAGGGCCAGTGCACGAAGACGGCGTCGAGCACGTCGAGGCCGAGGTCGGCGAGCGAGCGCTCGACGGAGGCGACGGCCGCCGCGGGCTCGTGCGCGTCGTTCCAGATCTTCGACATGACGAAGAGCTCGTCGCGGTCGACTCCGGAGTCGGCGATCGCCCGGCCGACGCGCGGCTCGTTGCCGTAGACGGTGGCGCAGTCGAGGAGGCGGAAGCCGGCGCGGAGGGAGTGCTCGACCGCGAGGCCGACGGTCTCGGCGTCGTAGCGGTCGGAGCCGAACGTCCCGGCGCCGATGGCGGGGATGCGGCTGCCGCTGGCGAGGACGCGGTGGCTCGGCGGAGTGGATGCCATGCGGATCCTCCTGGTGCGGCGGCGGGGGCGAAACGTTGCGCTTCACGGTAGGCGGGGGAGGGTAGCGGCGTCAACGATGCGCTGGACTGGAGTGCGTAACGTTTCGTGCGGCGGGTGCTTTCGTCCTCCGTCCCCCGCCCCGCCCCCTCGAAACGCCGATAGTCGCCGCACTCGAGCGCGACTGCGACGACTCCTGGACTCTCGAGCCGCGCGCTCGGCTCGCTCGCGCGAGAACTCAGGAGTCGTCGCACTCGAGGTCGACTGCGACGACTCCTGGACTGTCGAGAAGAGCCCCGCCCCTCCGCTCCGCTCAGACCAGCCGGCGCGACTCCTCCGTGACCACGCGGAACCAGCGCGCGCCGTAGCCGTCGAGGGGCACCGACACGGCGCCGTCCTCGCCGAGCGGGAGCGACTCGCCGCCGAGGGAGTCGACCAGCCGCGCCCCGGCGGGGGTGTCGGGGAGCGTCAGGTGCGCCGTGCGCGGGTTCGACGCCAGGTTGTGCACCGCAACGGTCGTGCCGGTCGACGCGGACATCCGGTGCGCGAGCACGCTCGGCTCGTCGCAGGGGAGGTGCGTGTACTCGCCCCAGCCGATCTCCGGCGACCGCCGGTACAGCCAGGCGAGGCCCTTCACGTGGGCCAGGAGGGAGTCCGGATCCTGGAGCTGCGCGGCCGCGTTCACGTGCTCGGGTCCGAAGCCGCCGCCGGGAGGGGCGGCGATCAGGTCGGAGGCGTCGGCACGCGAGAAACCGCCGTTGGCGGCGCTGCTCCACTGCATCGGGGTCCGCACGGCGCTGCGGCCCGGGATGTCGGCGTTCTCGCCCATCCCGATCTCCTCGCCGTAGTAGAGCACCGGGGTCCCGGGCAGCGAGAAGACCAGGCTGTGGACCAGGCGGACGCGGCGCGGGTCGCCGTCGACCATCGGCGGGAGGCGGCGGACGATGCCGCGCCCGTGGATCCGCTGCGACTGCTCCGGAGCGAACGCCGCGAAGACCTCGTCGCGCTCGTCGTCGCTCAGCTGGTCGAGGGTGAGCTCGTCGTGGTTGCGCGCGAAGTTCGCCCACTGACTGCCGACGGAGATCTCGGGGCGGCTCGCGAGCGCCTCGACGAGCGGCGCCGCCTCCTCCCGGGCCAGCGCGAGGTAGAGGCGCTGGTTGCCGATGAAGTCGAACTGCATCGACAGCTCGTCCGCGTCCTCGCCGCCGAAGAAGCCGAGCTGCTCCTCGCGGGTCACGTTGACCTCGCCCAGCAGCATCGCCTCGCCGGAGCGCCGCGAGACGAAGCGGCGCAGCAGGCGCAGCCACTCGTGCTCGTCGCGGGCGCCGGGCTCGATCAGGTACGGCACCGCGTCGACCCGGAAGCCGTCGACGCCCAGCTGCAGCCAGAATCCGATGAGCTTCGCGATCTCGTCGCGCACGGCCGGGTTCTCGGTGTTGAGGTCGGGCTGGTGCCGGTAGAAGTGGTGCAGGTAGTACTGGCCCGCCTCCTCGTCGCGGAACCAGACGCCGTCCTCCGCGTCCGGGAACACGTTCGCGGGCTGATCGGCGGGCGGCTCGTCGCGCCAGACGTAGTAGTCGCGGTACGGGCTGTCGGGGGAGGAGCGGGCGGCCTGGAACCAGGGGTGCTGGTCCGAGGTGTGGTTGACGACGAGGTCGACGATCACGCGCATCCCGCGGTCGTGGGCGGTCCGGATCACCTCGACGACGTCGCCGTGGTGCCCGAAGCGCTCGTCCACTCCGTAGAAGTCGCTGATGTCGTAGCCGTTGTCGCGGCCGGGGGACCGGTAGAACGGCGCGAGCCAGAGGCAGCTGACGCCGAGCTCGGCCAGGTAGTCGATCCGGTGGACGAGGCCCTCGAGGTCGCCGACGCCGTCGTCGTCCCAGTCCATGAACGTCTTCACGTCGAGGTTGTAGAAGACGGCGGTGCGCCACCACAGGTCGCTGGTGTCGGTGACCCTCATGCGCGGGGCTCCGGGCGGGAGGAGGCGGAGGGTGCGGACGAACAGCTCGGGGCAGTGCGCGAGCGGGTCCTGGGCGTCGAGCGGATGCATGCCCTCACCCTAGGTCGCGGGCGCCGGGCG
>NZ_PSVU01000053.1:0-24472 GCF_002932515.1 Rathayibacter sp. AY1D5 | reverse complement strand
GGAACAGCAGGCAGCGTCGTCCGAATCGAGACCCGCGAATCCCCCACCACCCCCTACCTCGACATCACCTTCGACGACTGAGATCGGACGGCTCGGGCGGCCAGGCCGGAGCTCCGCGACGCCTCAGCGCACCGCCACCGTCGCGCGGTCGCGGCCGGTGAGGTCGCGCTGCGTGGTCGCTCCGCGCCAGCCGTCGGCGGTGAGCAGGGCGCGGATCTCGGAGCCCTGCAGCTCGCCGTGCTCCATCACCAGCACTCCCCCGGAGCGGAGCAGGCGGAGGGCGGTCGCCGAGAGCGAGCGGACGACGTCCAGGCCGTCCTCGCCGCCGTAGAGCGCCGAGGGCGGGTCGAACAGGCGCACCTCCGGGTCGCGCGGGACGGCGGCGGCCGGGATGTAGGGCGGGTTGGAGACGACGACGGAGACGGTGCCGTCCAGCTCGGGAAGTGCCCGGGCGAGGTCGTCGAAGACGATGCGGGCGTTCTCGAGCCCGAGCCGCTCGCGGTTGCCGCGGGCCCAGATGAACGCCTCGGGAGCGTTCTCCACGCCGATCACGCGCGCGTGCGGCACCTCGTGCGCAAGCGCGAGCGCCAGGGCTCCGCTGCCCGTGCCGAGGTCGACGGCGATCGGCTCCGGATCGACGACCGCTCGGAGCGCGTCGATCGCGATCTGCGCGACGCCCTCGGTCTCGGGTCGCGGGACGAACACGCCGGGTCCGACCGCGAGCTCGAGCGAGCGGAACGGTGCGATCCCGGTGATGTGCTGCAGGGGCTCGCGAGCCGACCGGCGCTCGATCGCGCTCGCGAACGCCGCGGCGTGCTCCTCGTCGACGCTCAACCCCGTGATGAGGCGCGCCTGCAGCCGGCCGCGGCCGAGCCCGAGCAGGTGCCCGAGAAGCAGCTCCGCATCGACGTCCGGCGTGGGGACGCGGGCGGCGGCGAGGCGGGCGACCGCGTCCGCGAGGAGGGTGCGCGCGTCGACACCGGTGGTCACGAGGGTCACGCCTCCTCGGAGCCGATGTCGGCCAGGCGGGCCTCCTCGTCGGCCTGGATGGCGCTCTCCACCACCGGGTCGAGCGCGCCGTTCATCACGCCGTCGAGGTTGTACGCCTTGTAGCCGGTGCGGTGGTCGGCGATGCGGTTCTCGGGGAAGTTGTAGGTCCGGATGCGCTCGGAGCGGTCCATCGTGCGGATCTGCGTCTTGCGCGCGTCCGAGGCCGCCGCGGCGATCTCCTCCTGCTGGCGGGCCAGGATGCGGGCGCGCAGCACGCGCATGCCCGCTTCGCGGTTCTGCAGCTGGCTCTTCTCGTTCTGCATCGACACGACGATGCCGGTCGGGAGGTGGGTGATCCGCACGGCGGAGTCGGTCGTGTTGACGGACTGCCCGCCGGGACCGGAGGAGCGGTAGACGTCGATCTTCAGGTCGTTCTGGTTGATCGCGACCTCCTCGGGCGCGTCCACCTCGGGGAACACGAGCACGCCCGTGGTCGAGGTGTGGATCCGCCCCTGCGACTCGGTCACGGGGACGCGCTGCACCCGGTGCACGCCGCCCTCGTACTTGAGGTGCGCCCACACGCCCTGCGAGGGATCGGTGGCGTTGCTCTTGATCGCGACCTGCACGTTCTTGTAGCCGCCGAGGTCGGACTCGTCGCGGTCGAGGATCTCCGTCTTCCAGCCCTTCGCCTCGGCGTAGTGCAGGTACATCCGGAGGAGGTCGGCCGCGAACAGCGCGCTCTCGGCTCCGCCCTCGCCGCCCTTGATCTCCATGATGACGTCGCGGCCGTCGTCGGGGTCGCGCGGGATGAGCAGGCGCCGCAGCTTCTCCTGCGCCACCCGCAGCGACTCCTCCAGCTCGGGGACCTCCTCCGCGAAGGCCTCGTCCTCGCGGGCGAGCTCGCGCGCGGCCTCGAGGTCCTCGCCGGCCTGGATCCAGGCGGAGTGGGCCGCCTTGATCTGGCTCAGCTCCGCGTAGCGCCGGTTGACCTTCTTGGCGCGGGCGGCATCGGCGTGGAGTGCCGGGTCGGAGAGCTGCGTCTGCAGGTCCTCGTGCTCGGCGAGGAGGACGCTGACGGATTCGAACATGGGGTCCTGGCTTCCGGAGGTGGTCGGGGTCGGGCTCATCGCCCGGGGACGCGAAAACGTCCGCGGCCGCCCCCGGTGACAGGGGCGACCGCGGACGTCGGGGCGCTAGTGGTGGCCGTTGCCGTGGCCGGCGGTGGCCGGGCCGACGGCCGACTTCGAGACCTGCATGAGGAACTCGACGTTGGACGAGGTCTCCTTCAGGCGCGACAGGATGATCTCGAGCGCCTGCTGCTGGTCGAGCCCGGCGAGGGCGCGGCGCAGCTTCCAGGTGATCTTGACCTCGTCGGCGCTGAGCAGCATCTCCTCGCGGCGCGTGCCGGAGGCGTTCACGTCGACGGCGGGGAAGATCCGCTTGTCGGCGAGGTGACGGGAGAGGCGGAGCTCCATGTTGCCGGTGCCCTTGAACTCCTCGAAGATCACCTCGTCCATCTTCGAGCCGGTCTCGATGAGCGCCGTCGCGAGGATGGTGAGCGAGCCGCCGTTCTCGATGTTGCGCGCCGCGCCGAAGAACTTCTTCGGCGGGTACAGCGCCGAGGCGTCCACGCCGCCCGAGAGCACGCGGCCCGAGGGAGGAGCGGTCACGTTGTAGGCGCGGCCGAGACGGGTGATGGAGTCGAGCAGCACGACCACGTCGTGGCCCAGCTCGACCAGGCGCTTGGCGCGCTCGATCGCGAGCTCGGCGACGGTCGTGTGGTCCTCGGCCGGGCGGTCGAAGGTGGAGGCGACGACCTCGCCGCGCACGGTGCGCTGCATGTCGGTGACCTCCTCCGGACGCTCGTCGACCAGGACGACCATCAGGTGGACCTCCGGGTTGTTCTGCACGATCGCATTGGCGATCTGCTGCAGGACGATGGTCTTGCCTGCCTTGGGCGGCGCGACGATCAGGCCGCGCTGTCCCTTGCCGATCGGGGCGACCAGGTCGATGATCCGCTGGGTCAGCTTGCCGGGCTCGGTCTCGAGGCGCAGGCGCTCGGTCGGGTAGAGCGGCGTGAGCTTCTGGAACTCGACGCGCGCAGCGGCCTCCTCGACGGTCTGGCCGTTGATCGAGTCGACGCGGACGATCGCGTTGTACTTCTGGCGGCCGCCGCCCTCGCCCTCGCGGGGCTGGCGGATGGCGCCGACGACCGCGTCGCCCTTGCGCAGGTTGTACTTCTTGACCTGGCCGAGGGAGACGTAGACGTCGCTGACGCCGGGCAGGTACCCGGTGGTGCGCACGAAGGCGTAGTTGTCGAGGACGTCGAGGATGCCGGCGACCGGGATGAGGACGTCGTCCTCGCCGATCTCGGGCTCGAAGTCGTCGCCGATCGCTCCGCCGCGGCGCTTGCGGTCGCGGTAGCGGCTGCGGCGGCCGTCCTCGCCCTCGGCCTGCTGGCCGTTCTGGGGCTGTCCGGAGCCGTTCTGCTGAGGAGCCTGCTGGCCCTCGGACTGCGCGGCGCCGCGCGCGCCTTGGCCGTTCTGCGGCTGGGACTGCGCGGCGGGGCTCTGCTGAGCGTCGTTCTGGCGGTCGTCCCCGCGGTTGCGGTTCCGGTTGCGTCGGTTGCGGCCGCGGCCGGTGCCCTGCTGGTCGCCGTTCTGCTGCTGGTCTCCGCCCTGCTGCTCCTGCTGGTCGCCGGAGTCGGAGGAGTCGGCGTCGTTCTCGGCGGGCGCCTGCTCGGCCTGCTCGCTCTGCTCGGAGGCGCCCCCGCGGCTGCGGCGGCGTCCGCGGCGCTCGCGCTGGCCGCCCTCGCGGGAGGAGTCGTCCGACTCCGGCCCGTTGGGCAGCTCGATGTCGATGACGGGCTTCGCGGCCTGGTCGGCGTCGCGGTCCTGCTCGATGACGGGGAGGTCGGGGATCAGCGACTCGACGCCGGTCCCGCCGGGGATGTTGAGGTGCTCGCCGGCGGCGACGGTGCCGCTGGAGGCGCGGCGCGAGCTGCGTCGGCGGGGCGCTCGCTCGGCGGGCTCGGCGACCGGCTCGGCCGCCGCGGGGAGCTCGAGCTCGACGGGGGCCGACTCGGCGGCCGTCGCGGAGGGCTCGTCGACGGTGGGCGCGGCCTGCTCGAGGACGTCGGCCGTGTCGGCCTCGGTGCTCTCGACGGGCGTCGGCAGCTCCGCCGGCACCTCGGGCTGCGGAGCGGACTGCTCGGCCACATCGGCCGGCTCGGCCTCGACGCCGGTGGCGTCGACGTCCGGGGCGACCGCTGCGTCGTCCGGAGCGACCGCGTCGGCGATCGCGGCGGGCGCGTCCTCGGCGGAGGCGGCGCGCAGGTCCGAGATGGCCTGGACCAGCTCGCCCTTGCGGAGCTTGGAGGCGCCGCCGAGGCCGAGCCGCGTCGCGAGAGCCTGGAGCTCGGCGACGCGCAGACCGGAGAGGTCGGCGGTGAGGTCCACGGTCGAGCCGTGGGTGTTGACGTCTGTCACTGGAGAGGGTTCCTTCCCCCCGGGAACGAGTGCTCACCGGGAGAGCTCATCGACCGTGCGGTGCCATCGCGTGTTCTGATCCACGCGATGCTCTCGGCCGCCGGGACCGACTGCCGCAGAGAGCGAGGAGAGGGCCCGGAGACCAGGCGCCGGTCTGCAAGAGGAGCAGGGGCGCCCTTCACACGATGTGATGGCCGTGGTTGTCGGGACGATCCGTCGGACAGATTCCGCTCGTTACGCGGTTCCTCGGGATGCGGTCCCCACTGTAGCACCCTTGAAGTCGACGGCCAGCATGTGCGCGCGCCACGGCGTGGGGGCCTCCCGCTCCACCAGATCCGCGGCGGCGAGGCGCTGGGCGGGGTCGCTGCAGAGCACCAGGACGCTCGGTCCGGCACCCGAGACGACGGCGGCGTAGCCGTTCGAGCGCAGCAGCGCGATCAGCGCTGAGGTCTCGGGCATGGCGGCCGCGCGGTAGTTCTGGTGCAGCTTGTCCTCGGTCGCCGCGAACAGCAGCTCCGGGCTCTGGATGAGGGCGGCGATCAGGAGAGAGGAGCGCGAGACGTTGAACACCGCGTCCTCGTGCGGCACGCTCTGCGGCTGCAGCGAGCGGGCCAGCCGCGTCGACATGGTGTGCTCGGGCACGAAGACGACCGGGGACACGCCGCGGTGGACCATGAGCTTCTTCGAGCGCGGGCGCAGCGGCGAGTCGTCGGCGCCGGAGGCGTGCGGCTCGACCCAGGCGATGGTGAGGCCGCCGAACAGCGCGGGCGCCACGTTGTCGGGGTGCCCCTCCATCTCGGTGGCGATGCGGAGGAGGTCGTCCGAGTCGAGCTCGACGACGCCCTCGAGCAGGCCCTTCGCGGCCATGATGCCGGAGACGATCGCGGCGCCGGACGAGCCCATCCCGCGGCCGTGCGGGATGATGTTGCGCGCGATCACCTCGATGCCGGGCATCTCCTGCCGCTGGTCGGCGAACGTGTACGCGATGGCCTGCACGACGAGGTTCGTCTCGTCGGTCGCCACCTCGCCCTCGCCGACTCCGTGCACGGTGACCCGCGCACCCGTGGCCGCGACGGCCGTCACGTCGAGCTCGTCGTAGAACGAGAGCGCCAGGCCGAGCGTGTCGAAGCCGGGGCCCAGGTTCGCCGAGGTGGCGGGGACCTTGACGTGGACGGTGCGGCCGACGGGAACCGCCGAGGTCATGCGCCGGCCAGCCCCAGCACGTCGGCGATCGCGGCGGTGTCGACCGGGACGACGGTCGGCGTGATGTCCGCGCCGTCGGCCGTGCGGAGCGCCCACTGCGGGTCCTTGAGCCCGTGGCCGGTGACCGTCAGGACGATGGTGGCGTCCTTCGGGATCGCTCCGGCCTCGGCGCGCTCGAGGAGCCCCGCGACGCTGATCGCCGACGCCGGCTCGACGAAGACGCCGACCTCGCCCGCGAGGATGCGGTACGCCTCGAGGATCTTCTCGTCGCTGATCGCGCCGAAGTAGCCGTCGCTGACGGTGCGCGCGTTCAGGGCGAGCTCCCACGAGGCCGGGTTGCCGATCCGGATCGCGCTGGCGATCGTCTCGGGGTGGCGGACCGGGGCGCCGTGCACGATCGGAGCCGAGCCCTCGGCCTGGAAGCCGAACATGCGCGGGAGGCGGGTCGACTCGCCGCGCTCGAGCTCCTCCGAGTAGCCGCGGAAGTACGCGGTGTAGTTGCCCGCGTTGCCGACCGGGACGATGTGGAAGTCCGGCGCGTCACCCAGCACCTCGACGACCTCGAAGGCCGCGGTCTTCTGGCCGGCGATGCGATCCGGGTTCACCGAGTTGACCAGGTGGACCGGGTAGTTCTTCGCGAGGTCGCGGGCGATGTCGAGGCAGTCGTCGAAGTTGCCCTGCACCTGCAGCAGCTGCGCGTTGTGCGCGATCGCCTGGCTGAGCTTGCCCAGGGCGATCTTGCCCTCCGGCACCAGGACGGCCGCGGTGATGCCGGCGTGCGTCGCGTAGGCGGCGGCCGACGCGGAGGTGTTGCCGGTCGAGGCGCAGATGACGGCCTTCGCGCCGTGCTCGACGGCCTTCGAGATCGCCATGGTCATGCCGCGGTCCTTGAAGGAGCCGGTCGGGTTCATGCCCTCGTACTTGACCCACACCTTCGCGCCCGTGCGCGCCGAGAGCGCCGCCGCGGGGATGAGCGGCGTGCCGCCCTCGCCGAGAGTGATGACCGGGGTCGCCTCGGTGACATCGAGGCGGTCCGCGTACTCGTGCAGGACTCCGCGCCACTGCTTGGCCATCTCAGGCTCCTTCAACTCGTAGAACGGACGTCACGGCGCCGACGAAACCATGCGAATGGAGGGCGGTGACGGTGGCCGCCAGATCGGATTCCGCCGCGGCGTGCGTGCCGATGACCAGGGTAGCGGTCGGCTCGCGCCGCTCCGCACCGCCCTGCTCCTCCAGCGGGTCGGCGCCGGGCGGGGTCTGCACCAGGGTCTCGACCGAGACGCCGTGGTCGGCGAAGACGCCCGCGATCTGCGCGAGCACGCCGGGGCGGTCGAGCACCTCGAGGGTGACCTGGTAGCGGGTGGTGACGTGGCCGATCGGGAGGACCGCGAGCCCGGAGCTCGCGCTGGTCACCAGGCCGGGGCCGCCGACGACGTGGCGGCGGGCGGCCGAGACGACGTCGCCGAGGACGGCGGAGGCCGTCTCGATCCCGCCGGCGCCGGCGCCGTAGAACATCAGGTCGCCGGCCGCCTCCGCCTCGACGAAGACCGCGTTGTTGGCCCCGTGCACGGCCGCGAGCGGGTGGGAGCGGTGCACGAGCGCGGGGTAGACCCGCGCGGACACGCCCTCCACGCCGGTCTTGGCGTCGGTCAGCCGCTCGCAGATCGCGAGCAGCTTGATCACGTAGCCGGAGTCGCGGGCCTGGTCGACCTGCGCCTTCGTGATGCCGGTGATGCCCTCGCGGTGCACCAGGGTGACCGGGACGTCGGTGTGGAACGCGAGGCGGGCGAGGATCGCCGCCTTCTGCGCCGCGTCGTAGCCCTCGATGTCGGCGGTCGGATCGGACTCGGCGTAGCCGAGCTCGGTCGCGCGGGCGAGCGCGTCCTCGAGGCTCGCGTGCTCGGTGTCCATCCGGTCGAGGATGTAGTTGGTCGTGCCGTTGACGATGCCGAGGATGCGGTGGACCCGGTCGCCGGCGAGGCTGTCGCGCAGCGGCCGGATGATCGGGATCGCGCCGGCGACGGCCGCCTCGTAGTTGAGCTGGGCGCCCACCTGGTCGGCGGCCTCGAAGAGCTCGTTGCCGTGGGCGGCGAGCAGAGCCTTGTTGGCCGTGATCACGTCCGCGCCCGACGAGATCGCCGTGAGGATGTGGCTGCGGGCGGGCTCGAGCCCGCCGATCAGCTCGACCACGATGTCGGCGCCCAGGATCAGCGACTCGGCGTCGGTGGTCAGGAGGTGCTTCGGGATGTCGGCGGTGCGGGGCGCGTCCACGTCCCTGACGGCCACGCCTACGAGCTCCAGCGGCGCCCCCACGCGCTGGGCGAGCTCGTCGCCGTGGTCGAGCAGGAGGCGCGCCACCTGGGCACCGACGGACCCGGCACCCAGCAGGGCGACGCGGAGGCTGCGGTACTCGATCATCGGGAGGTGGCCTTTCGTTCGATGCCGGCGTCGCGGCGGAGGAGGTCCTCCTCGGTCTCGCCGCGCACGAGGACGCGCGAGCGCCCGTCGCGGACGGCGACCACCGGGGGGCGCCCGAGGTAGTTGTAGTTGCTGGCGAGCGACCAGCAGTAGGCGCCGGTCGCGGCGACGGCGAGCAGGTCGCCCGGCCGCACGTCCGCGGGCAGGAAGTCGTCGTGGACGACGATGTCGCCCGACTCGCAGTGCTTCCCGGCCACCCGCACGAGGGCGGGCTCGGCCGAGGAGGAGCGGTCGGCGATCCGCGCCGTGTAGTCGGCGCCGTAGAGCGCCGGACGGGCGTTGTCGCTCATGCCGCCGTCGACGCTGACGTAGCGGCGGACCGCGGTCGAGCCCTCGGAGCCGACCGTCACGTCCTTCACGGTGCCCACCTCGTAGAGGGTGACGCCGGCGGGCCCGATCAGCGAGCGGCCGGGCTCGATCGCGATGTGCGGCACCGGGACGCCGCGGGCGGCGCACTGCTCGGCCACCGCGTCGGCGACGGCGGCCGCGATCTCGGCGATCGGCGTCGGGTCATCGGCGCTGGTGTAGGCGATGCCGAAGCCGCCGCCGAGGTTGAGCTCCGGCACGGGGCCGTCCGCGAGCAGAGCCGCGTGGACGTCGAGCAGGCGCGACGCCGACTCCGCGAACCCGGCGGAGCCGAAGATCTGGGATCCGATGTGGCAGTGCAGCCCGAGGAACCGCAGGGAGGAGAAGGAGCGGATGCGGGCGACCGCGGCCGGGCAGTCGGCGAGTGCGAGGCCGAACTTCTGGTCCTCGTGCGCCGTGGCGAGGAACTCGTGGGTGTGCGCGTGCACTCCGCTGTTGACCCGGAGGCGCACCGCCTGCACGCGGCCGTGCCGCTCGGCCGCGGCTGCGACGCGCTCGATCTCGACGAGGCTGTCGAGCACGATCGTGCCCGCGCCCACCTCGACGGCCCGGTCGATCTCGCGGAGCGACTTGTTGTTGCCGTGGAGGCCGAAGCGCTCGGGCTCGATCCCGGCGGCGAGGGCCACCGCCATTTCGCCGCCGCTGGAGAGGTCGAGGTTCAGGCCCTCGTCGCGCATCCAGCGGGCGACCTCGGTCGAGAGGAACGCCTTGCCCGCGTAGTAGACCGTGACGCCGGTGCCGATGCGGCCGAGCTCGCGAGCGAAGACCTCGCGCATCTCGACGGCCCGGCGGCGGGCGTCGGCCTCGTCCACCACGTAGAGAGGAGTGCCGTGCTCGCGCACCAGCTCGGCGACGGGCACTCCGGCGATCCGGATCCCGCCGTCCTCGCCGCGCTCGGCGCTGTCCGGCCACACGCCGTCGGCCAGGGCGTTCGGGTCGGCGGGCGTGTGCAGCCACTCAGGCGCGAGCGGATGCCGGGGGGCGCGGGCGCGGGCGTCGACGGTGTCCACGGGTGAGACCTCACAGGAGAGAGTGGGAGCGTCACTGCGGGGCGAGCGGGTCCGGATTGACCCCTGAAGCCAGCGATGTCAGTGTTCGGCCCGCGGAAGACGCCGGCACAGGGCTCCGATCCTACCGGTCCGGGGCGGCGGCGCCGCGCGGGCTCAGGCGCAGGTGCCCGGTTCCTGCTCCGCGGGGTCGCTGAGGAACGTCGGAGAGAGCGCGAAGCTCGCGTTCAGCGACTCGTCGGCGACCTCGACTCCGGTCAGCGTCAGTCCGCGCGGCACCGAGTCCGCGATGCACACGGAGGACGGAGCGAGCAGGTCGCCGGAGACGGCGCCGAAGCGGTCGCGGAAGTCGGTCGCCGAGAAGGTCGCACCGGCGGCGGAGACCTCGGCCGGGGTCAGCCGGATGGCGCCGTCCACGGCGGCGAGCTCCATCCCCACGCCCGCGCCGAGCCGGAGACCCAGCACCTCGACGGAGGCGGTCACGCGCACGAGCGGAGCGTCCAGGGTCACCTCGTCGACAGGAACGGTGCTGCGCTCGGTGACGAGCCGCGACACCGAGGCCGCGTCGATCGCGACCGTCGTGCTGCCGGACTCGACCGCTCCGACGCCGCTCACCGGCACCCCGATCAGGGTCGCGGCGACGTCGCCGTCGAGCTCGCCGAACGTCACGTCCGAGCTGCGCAGGTCGAGCCGGTCCAGCCGCCCCGAGACGAGCTGCGGGAGCACGGCCCAGCCCGCGACGTCGACGTCCACCGCCCGGTCCGCGGGCAGTGCGAGCGCCTCGCGGAGGCTCGCGGCGGCGCGGTCCGCGACGGCGCGGCGGGCGAGCGAGTCACCCACCACCGCCGCGACCACGAGCAGCACCAGCACCACGACGACCACCACGGCCGCGCGTCCCCCGCGCCGGCGCCGCGGCGCCGCCCCCGACGCGCTCACATCCGGTCCGGGGCCGTGACGCCCAGCAGGGAGAGCCCGTTGCGGAGCACCTGCCCGGTCGCCTCGTTCAGGCGCAGCCGGGTCGAGTGCACGGCCTCGACCGGGTCCTCGCCCTGCGGCACGACCCGGCAGTTGTCGTACCAGCGGTGGTAGAGGCCGGCGACCTCCTCGAGATACCTCGCGACGCGGTGCGGCTCGCGCAGCTCCGCGGCGTGCGCCACGATGCGCGGGAACTCCTGCAGGCCGCCGAGCAGCGCCGACTCGGTCGGATGCACCAGCGTCTCGGGCGCGAACGGCTCGACGGGGACGCCCGACGCCGCGGCCTTCGCCGCGACCTGGCGGGTGCGCGCGTGGGCGTACTGCACGTAGTAGACGGGGTTGTCGTTGCTCCGCTTGGTCAGCAGGTCGAGGTCGATGTCGAGGGTCGAGTCGGCCGAGGAGCGCACCAGCGAGTAGCGCGCGGCGTCCACGCCGACGGCCTCCGTGAGGTCCTCCATCGTGACGACGGTCCCCGCCCGCTTGGACATCCGGACCGCCTCGCCGTCGCGGAGCAGGTTGACCAGCTGGCCGATCAGGATCTCGAGGTTCACGCCCGGGGTGTCGCCGAACGCCGCGCACATCGCCATCATCCGGCCGATGTAGCCGTGGTGGTCGGCGCCGAGCATGATGATCGCCCGATCGAAGCCGCGCTCGCGCTTGTCGAGGTAGTAGGCGAGGTCGCCCGCGATGTAGGCCGCCTCCCCGTCGCTCTTGATGATGACGCGGTCGCGATCATCGCCGAACGACGTGGTCCGCAGCCAGGTGGCGCCGTCGGCCTCGAAGATGTGCCCGAGCTCGCGGAGGCGCTCGATCGCGCGGTCGACGGCGCGCGACTCGTGCAGGGAGTTCTCGTGGAAGTACACGTCGAAGTCGACGCCGAACTCGTGCAGGCTCTGCTTGATCTCGCCGAACATCAGCTCGACGCCGATCGAGCGGAAGGTCTCGGCGAGCTCCTCCTCGGGCAGGACGGCGAGGTCGCCCGGGTAGGCGGCCGCGACGCGCTCGGCGATGTCGCCGATGTAGGCGCCGCCGTAGCCGTCCTCCGGGGTCGGCTCGCCGCGGTGGGCGGCGAGGAGGCTCCGCGTGAAGCGGTCGATCTGCGCGCCGTGGTCGTTGAAGTAGTACTCGCGGGTCACCTCGGCGCCCTGCGAGAGGAGCATCCGGGCCAGGCTGTCGCCGACCGCCGCCCAGCGCGTCCCGCCGATGTGGATGGGGCCGGTGGGGTTGGCGGAGACGAACTCGAGGTTCATCCGGACGCCGGCGTAGGCGGACCCGGTGCCGTAGGCCTCGCCCGCCTCGACGATCGCGCCGGCAAGTGCGCCCGCGGCCGCGGCCTCGAGCCGGACGTTGAGGAAGCCGGGACCGGCGACCTCGACGGTGGCGACGCCCTCGACCGCGCCCAGCCCCTCGGCCAGCTCGGCGGCGAGTTCGCGCGGGTTCGCGCCGACCCGCTTCGCGAGCTTCATCGCGATGTTCGAGGCCCAGTCGCCGTGGTCGCGGTTCTTCGGGCGCTCCAGCACGACGTCCGAGAGCTCGACGCCCGCATCGCTCCCCCGTCGCTGCACGGCGTCGAGGACGAGGGCGTGCAGGGAGGCGGCGAGCTGTTCGGGAGTCACGGGGAGCGATTCTACCGGCCGCCGCGCCCGCGCCCCCCGTCCCTCCTGCACCGCGGGGCCGCTCGGCAGGGCGGCGTTGCTAGGGTGCGACGCATGCGCCGTCCCGCCGCCCTCCTCCTCGTCGCCCTCGCCGCGGCGGCCCTCTCCGGCTGCTCCCCCGCGGCCGACCCGGAGCCGAGCGCGAGCGGCGCCGTCAGCGGCACGCCGATCCCCCTCGCCTGCGAGCAGCTGGTCCCGGCCTCGGCGCTCGCGGGCCTGTGGGGCGGATTCTCCCCGGAAGACGGCATCGGGACCACCGCCGTCTCCGAGGAGATCGCCCAGTACGACGGCCTGGTCTGCGGATGGTCCGACGATTCGGGCGCCGAGCTGCAGCTGGCCGTGGCCCACCTCGACCCCGCGGTGATCGAGGCGCTCAAGAACGAGTTCTTCACCACCAGCAAGGCCGTCCCCACCTACGGCAAGCCGCCGGAGATCGAGGGCTACTACCAGGTGGCCGAGGGGCGGGGCGTCGCGGACGCCTTCGTCGGCGAGTACTGGATCGAGGCGTCCAGCGCCTCCTTCGTCGAGCCGGGCGACCCCGAGCCGCTCGTGCGGTCGGCGATCGGCGTCCTCGCCGGCTGAGCCCCGGCGTCAGCCCAGGCGCACCGGCGAGACGTGGTCGTCGACGAGCGCCGCGTCGCAGTCGGCCTCCACGCTCATCCCGGTCAGGCGCAGGTCCGTCAGGTAGCTGCTGAGGAACGCGGTGTCCGCCGTGTCCCGGCCGGACGAGATGCGCAGCATCGACCCGCGCGGAGCCAGCCGGGTCGCGTCCACGACGTGCCAGGCGCCGCCCACCCAGGCCTCCGTGACCGCGTGGAAGTCCCGCGGCTCGAGGCCCGGCGCGTAGACCGCCGTCACCCGGGCGGGGATGTCGAGGGCGCGGAGCAGCCCGGCGACCGTGTGCGCGAAGTCCCGGCACACGCCCTGGCCGCTCTCGATGACCTGCGCCGCTCCCCCGGTGCCGACCGTCGACCCGTAGACGTACGACAGGTGGCCGTGCACCCATTCCTCGACGGCCGCCAGCGCCTCGAAGCCCCGGGCCCGCCCGAACTCGCGCCGGGCGATCCCGCCGAGCACGTCCGCCTCGGCGTACCGGCTCGGCCGCAGGTACTCGACGAGCTCGAGCTCGCTCGGCTCGTCCGGAGCGCCGCGCCCGGCGACCCGCGCCCGGTACTCGACCCGCAGGTCGCCCTCGTTCCCCGCGACGCGGTGCACGCGGGCGCCGTGCCGCGCAGGGAACTCCCGCACCGGCACGTCCTGCCCGTCGAGCCGGACGGTGAAGGAGTCCTCGAACGAGTCGCCCGTGGGCGTCGCCGCCACCAGGAAGATCAGGTCGGTCGGGCCGTTCAGACGCAGATCCAGCGAGGCGGAGACAGTGCGCAGCATGGCTCCATCGTGGCATGCGCGAGGACCGCTCCCGGCGTCGGGGCCCGCCCCGCCCGGGTGCTAATGTGGTCAGGCACTCCTGGCCCCCATAGCTCAGGGGATAGAGCACTGCCCTCCGGAGGCAGGGGCGTAGGTTCGAATCCTACTGGGGGCACATCTGCGGTTTTCCGCTCTCCTTCCTCGCGCATGGGCGCTCAGCTCCGGTGCTCGACGCCCCTCGAGGCGCACCCCTCCATCACGGACCGAGCGGCGTCACCCGGTGGGCGACCGAGTCCGACCGTGGCGCTCCTCACCCGGCGCTCCGACACTCCCGAGACAGCACGAAGGCCCGCGATCGTCGATCACGGGCCTTCGGAACGTTCACCACCGGCACTCGGCCGGTCGGGCTCACTCGTAGAGGTGGAAGGTGCCGGCGCAGTCGGCCGAGCAGAAGCCGTCGCGGCGACGGGCCGAGGCCGCTCCGCATGCTTCGCAGCGGCGGCGTCCGAGCATCCGCGAGATCAGGCTCTGAGGCGCCGACGCGACCACCGAGACCGGGGTGTCGGGGCGCACGGGGGCTCCCGTGGTCGAATCGAGCTGGATCCCAGCGGTGTCGAGCGTGGCGCGGAGCATCCGTGTTCCTTCCGATCGGTGAACCATGTGCGAGCACTGTATTGCCAGTCCCTGAGATTCTGCGAAGGGCTTGACGCGGCTCGTGATCGAGAGTAGCCGAAATCGACACCTGTCGGTCAGTCCGGATCGACCCGGGGAACGACGAACAGCCGTGCCCCTTCCTGGCGGAGAGGGGCACGGCTGTTCGGGTGTCGGGGATCGGTGGGCGGACGACGCCGGAGCTCATGGGAGCGGGGCGTCGGGCCCGGAACGACCGGGAAGTGGGCCTAGTACGCGCCGCTGGTGCTCCGGGTGTCGACCGCCACCGTCGATGCGGGAACCGGGACCGGTCGCAGGGCGGGGAGCGAGGCGCTCCTGCCCGTGCGGAACGGCAGCAGGACGAGCATGACGGGGAGAAGGACGATCCACAGGAGGACTGACAGCGCGAGACGCGCCCAGATGGAAAGAATATTGAGCATGTTTGTGCCGCCTTCGGGTGACGGTAGAGGTGAACTTCGCGAACAGTATCATCGGGCCGACGGGGGGAGAAGAGTAGAATTGCGCCATTGATCGCGCCTCTCCCGCCACGCCCCCCAGCGGTCTGTCATTCCTCATTCGTCGCCCAGCGCCGATCGGATGGGTCGATCCCGCATCCGATCGACACACGGCCCGCGCAGTGCGTCCTCCTGGGAGCCGGGCCGTAGGGTGAGCGCGTGAAGATCCTTGTCGTCGAAGACGATCCAGCCATGGGTGAGGCCCTCGTCGGCGGCCTCGAAGACGCCGGCTACGAGGCCGTGCTCACCACGAACGGCATCGACGCGCTCGTCGCGTTCAGCAACGCCGAGTTCTCGGCCGCCATCGTGGACGTCATGCTCCCGGCGATGTCGGGCTTCGAGATCTGCCGCCGGATCCGCGAGCTCGGCCGGCCCACGCCGATCATGCTGCTGACCGCGCGGGACGCGATCGAGGACCGCGTCTTCGGGCTCGACGCCGGAGCGGACGACTACCTGACCAAGCCGTTCGCGTTCACCGAGCTCAACGCGCGCCTCCGGGCCCTCCTGCGCCGCAGCCCGTCGCTGATGTCCACCTCGATCGACGTCGGACGCATCACCGTGGACGGATCGAGCATCCGGCGCACCGCCGACGGCTCGCGCATCCACGTCAGCCCGAAGGAGCTCGAGCTCCTCAAGCTCCTCATCACTCCCGTCGGCTCCGTCGTGACCCGCCAGCGGATCCTCTCCGAGATCTGGGGCGGCGGCGAGATCGTCGACAACAACATCGTCGACCAGTACGTCAGCTACCTGCGCAAGAAGCTCCCGACCGAGGACACGGGCGTCAGCATCGTGACCGTCCGCGGCAAGGGCTACTTCCTCCGCCCGGTCGAGTAGCCCGTGTCGCGGATGAGCACGGCACGCCGCAGGGTCGGCGCGCTCTCGATCCGCGCGAGGATCACCGTGGGAACGGTCGCTGTGGCGACCGCCCTCTTCGCGCTCGCGGCGCTGCTCTTCTACCAGGTGGTCACCGGCATCGTCGACCGCAGCGAGCGGACGATCCTGATGTCGATCGAGGACGAGGTGCGCCGCGACATCTCGGCGGGCAACGTCCCGCGCACGCAGGGCTCGTCGACGGGCCAGCTGTTCCTCGCCCTCGCTCCCGACGGGAGCGTCAGCACCTCGACCATGCCCTCGCGCCTGAGCGGCGAGGTGCTCAGCGCTCTGGCGGAGGAGCCCGCCGACACCTCGCCCCGGTACGCCGACGTGACGACGGCGAACGGCAGCTACCTGGTCCGCTTCACGGCCATCGAGAGCGATCGCGGCGTCTGGCAGGTCGCCTCCGCCCGCGATCAGGCCGCGTCGCAGCTCGTCCTCGACGACTTCGCCCACGTGCTCGTCTACGCCGCGATCTTCCTCGTCGTCACGTTCGGGCTCGCCTCGTGGATCCTGACGGGCGCGGCCCTCGCCCCGGTGCGCCGGATGCGGGCGCGCGCGGATCAGATCGCCGCCGAGCCCGGGCAGGGCGACCAGCTCCCGGTCGTCGGCACGCGCGACGAGATCGACGAGCTCGCGGTGACGCTGAACGCGTTCCTGACCAAGCAGACCGCGTCGCTGGCCCGGGAGAAGCAGATGGTGTCGGATGCGAGCCACGAGCTCCGCACTCCCCTCGCCGCGCTCTCCGCCCAGCTCGAGATCGCCCACCACCGCGTCGACGACCCGGTCGCGGTCGACCGGGTCATCCTCGACGCGCAGAAGAGCGTCGACCGGCTCGTGCGCCTCGCATCCGCCCTCCTCGACATCTCGCGCATCGAGAGCCGCACCGTCCGCCCGACCGCTCCCTTCGCCGAGCTCGTCGACGAGCTGGTGGGCGCCGTCGACCGCACCCGCCTGCTCGCCTCGGAGTCGGGGGTGGAGATCGACTACGAGATCGACGAGCGCGAGCCGGCGCGGCTCTACGCGGTCGCGTCCCAGGACTTCGGCCGGGTGATCGACAACCTCGTGAGGAACGCGATCCAGGCGATGAACGGCGGCGGCATGATCGTCGCCTCCCTCTCGCAGTCGGACGGGCGCCTGATGCTCAGCGTCTCGGACGACGGACCGGGGATGCCCGACGCCTTCATCCCGGTCGCCTTCGACCGCTTCTCCCGCCCGGACGACTCCCGCACCCTCGCCTCCGGCGGCAGCGGTCTGGGGCTGGCCCTGGTGCACACCACCGTGCTCTCGGCCGGCGGGACGGTCGCCCTGGTCAACCGCTCCCCCCGGGGTCTCGCGGTCGACATCGTCCTCCCGCCCGTCGGCTCCGCCTGAGCCGCCCCGCCCCCGGAACGACGAAGGCCCCCGGCGGACCGGGGGCCTTCGTGGAGGATCGTCAGCGCGGGTCGTCCTCGGGGCGGACGGGCTGCGGCTGCGGGTCGCCGACCGCGGCGGGCGGCGGAGCCCAGGCCGTCTGCGGCGCCTCCGCCGGGGAGGTGCCGCCGTCGAGCAGGTTGCGCGCGCGGTTGACCACCTCGGGGTCCACGAGCACGGAGTAGCTGGTCGCGATCACCTGCATGGTCGAGGTGAAGTCGCGACGGCGGCGGTTCACGGCGTAGGAGGCGAGCCCGAAGAGCATCCCGAAGCCGGCGCCGAGGAGGACCGCCGCGATGAGGAAGGAGAGCTCCGTCGTCGGCGAGAAGATGATGAGCAGGAGGCCCAGGAAGACGCCGAGCCAGGCGCCGGAGGCCGCTCCGGCGAGAGCGACGCGGCCCCAGGTGAGCTTGCCGGTCACCCGCTCGACGCTCTTGAGCTCGTTGCCGATGATGGCGAGCTGGCGCACCGGGAAGTCGGCGCGGGCGAGCACGTCGACGGCGGCCTGCGCCTCCTGGTACGTGTCGAACGTGGCGAGGATCTCCCCGCGCGGGATCGTGGGGAAGGCCGGCCCTCGGCCGCTGAACGGCGTCTGCTGAGTCACCCGGACAGAATCGCACAGGCCACTTGAAGATCTCTGAACGGATTCGGAGAACCGGCCGAGGGCGAGCCGGGAACGCTCGGCGTCCGCCCGGCTGCACGGGACTAGGTTTGTAGCCGTGAGTTCCGCCAGAGTCTTCGTCGCGCGCTTGGCCGGATGCAGTGTCTTCGACCCGGCCGGCGATCGCGTCGGCAAGGTCCGCGACGTGCTCCTGGTCTACCGGCAGAACGACGCCCCGCGGGTGGTCGGCCTGGTGGTCGAGATCCCCGGGCGCCGTCGCGTCTTCGTGTCGATCGGCCGGGTCACCAGCATCGGCAGCGGCCAGATCATCACCACCGGGCTGATCAACGTGCGCCGCTTCGAGCAGCGGGGCGGCGAGGTCCGCGTCATCGCCGAGCTCCTCGGCCGCCGGGTGAGCTTCGTGGACGGCTCCGGTGACGCGGTCGTCGAGGACGTCGCGATCGAGGAGGCCGCACCCGGCGAGTGGGAGCTCGCGCAGCTCTTCGTCCGCCGGCCCAAGACCAGCCCCTCCCCCTTCGCCAAGGGCGCGACCGCCTTCGCCGGCTGGCGCGAGGTCCGCGAGAGCGTCTCGACCGAGGCGCAGTCCGCCGAGCAGTACGTCGCCAGCCTCTCCGAGCTCAAGCCCGCCGACCTCGCCAGCACGCTCCTCGACCTGCCGCAACAGCGGATGCTCGAGGTCGCCGGCGAGCTCTCGGACGACCGCCTCGCGGACGTGCTCGAGGAGATGCCCGAGAGCGAGCAGGTCGAGATCCTCGGCCGGCTCGACGACGACCGCGCCGCCGACGTCCTCGACCAGATGCAGCCGGACGACGCGGCCGACCTGATCGCCCAGCTCTCGGAGGAGCGCGGCGAGGCGCTCCTGGAGCTGATGGAGCCCGAGGAGGCGGACGACGTCCGCATGCTCCTCACCTACGCTCCGGAGTCCGCCGGCGGTCTGATGACCACGGAGCCGATCATCGTCTCCTCCGAGGCGACCGTCGCCGAGGGTCTCGCCCTCATCCGCCGCCACGAGCTCGCCCCGGCCCTCGGCGCCGCCGTCTGCGTCACGCTGCCGCCCTACGAGCCGCCGACCGGCCGCTTCCTCGGCATGGTGCACTTCCAGCGAATGCTCCGCTACCCGCCGCACGAGCGCCTCGGCACCCTGCTCGACCAGAGCATGGACCCGATCACGCCCGAGACCTCGGCGGCCGAGGTCGCCCGGATCCTGGCCAGCTACAACCTCGTCTCGGTGCCCGTCGTCGACGCGTCCCACCGCCTCGTCGGCGTCGTGACCATCGACGACGTCCTCGACTACCTCCTCCCCGACGACTGGCGCAGCCACGGCGACGACGACGAACCGAGGAAGCCGGTGACGACGGCGACGCAGGGCGTACCGCTCGTGCCGCCGGCACCCGCGGCGACAGGCAGGACACGACGGGGACGGAGGGGCGCGCGTGGCTAGGGACACCAAGCAGGACCGGCGCCTGGACGCTCCCAAGGGCTTGCGCACCCGCGTCCTCTCGCGGCGGAACCGCCCGAGCAGCGACCGCTTCGGCCGCCTGACCGAGTCGTTTGCCCGCGGCATGGGCACGCCGTGGTTCCTGGTCGGCATGACGATCTTCTGCGTCTTCTGGCTGATGTTCAACACCTACGGGCCCGCGGACGCGCGCTTCGACTCGCAGGCCCTCGGCTTCACGGTGCTGACGCTGATCCTCTCGCTGCAGGCCTCCTACGCCGCGCCGCTGCTGCTGCTCGCGCAGAACCGCCAGGACGACCGCGACCGCGTCCAGATCGAGCAGGACCGGCAGCGGGCCGAGCGCAACCTCGCGGACACCGAGTACCTCGCGCGCGAGGTCGTGGCCCTGCGCCTGGCGATCCGCGACATGGCGAGCAAGGACTTCATCCGCTCGGAGCTGCGCGGACTGCTCGAGGAGCTCGAGAAGGATCGGGCGCAGGAGCCCGAGCGGCGCGATGCCTGACGTCGCCGCCATCGAGACCGCCGTCAGGACGGCGCTGGCCCGCGTCGTCGATCCGGAGATCCGGAAGCCCATCACCGAGCTCGACATGCTCGAGTCGGTCGAGGCGGCCGTCGACGGAGCGGTCCGCGTCACGATCCGACTGACCATCGTCGGCTGCCCGGCCGCCTCCGCGATCGAGCGTGACGTGCGCGAGGCCGCGGCATCGGCTCCCGGAGTCACGGCGGTCGACGTCGTGGTCGGAGTCATGACGTCGGCGCAGCGCACCGCCCTCACCGAGCGCCTCCAGGGCGGCCGCCGGAGCATGCCCTTCGGCCCGGACTCGCTCACCCGCGTGTACGCGGTCACCAGCGGCAAGGGCGGCGTCGGCAAGTCGACCGTCACCGCCAACCTCGCGGTCGCCCTCGCTCAGCGGGGTCTCGCGGTCGGCCTCGTGGACGCCGACGTGCACGGCTTCTCCATCCCCGGCCTGCTCGGCTTGATGCACGACGGGCGCGTCGCGGGGCCCACCCGCGTCGGCGAGCTGATGCTGCCGCCGGTGGCGTACGGCGTGAAGGTCATCTCGATCGGGATGTTCCTCGAGGGCGACACCCGCGGGGCGGCCGTCTCCTGGCGCGGGCCCATGCTGCACCGCACGATCTCCCAGTTCCTCACCGACGTGTACTTCGGCGACCTCGACGTGCTCCTGCTCGACCTGCCTCCCGGCACGGGGGACGTGGCGATCTCCATCGGGCAGCTGCTCCCGCATGCGGAGGTCCTCATCGTCACCACACCGCAGCCGGCGGCCGCCGACGTGGCCGAGCGCAGCGGCGCGCTCGCCCGCCAGTCGGGTCAGCGCATCGTCGGAGTGGTCGAGAACATGTCCGGACTCCCCCAGCCCGACGGCTCGGTGCTGGAGCTCTTCGGCAGCGGAGGCGGCGCCGAGGTCGCGCGTCGGCTCACCGCGGCGGGCGACGAGGTGCCGCTGCTCGCGTCGCTGCCGATCTCCGTCGCGCTGCGGGCGGGGGGCGATGAGGGCGTGCCCGTCGTCGTCGGCGATCCGGAGGATCCTGCTGCCCGGGCGATCGACGCCCTGGCGGCGACGCTCGCCGCGCGGCCGCGGGGACTGATCGGCCGTCGGCTTCCGCTCGCCGTCGGCTGACGCCTCCGCGCGGCTTGGTGCGGACGGCGTCGGTCGGGACGCCCGCCCGGCGCACCTCGCGGAGCAGGGCTCAGGTGGCCTCGGAGTCGATCGGCGGCGGCGCGACGCTCGAGAGCGTGCCGGACGAGACGGAGCGCTGCATCGTCGTGTAGTAGCTGTCCTGCGCGGAGCCGGTGCCGCCCGGCACGACCGGAGCGGCGACAGCGGTGGGCGGCTTCACGGTGGGGGCCGGATCGTCCTCGAGCAGGGCGTCGCGGATGATGCGGCGGGGATCATACTGGCGCGGGTCGAGCTTCTTCCAGTCGACGTCGTTGAACTCGTCGCCCATCTCGTCCTTGACGCGCTCCCGGGCCTGCGTGGCGAATCCGCGCACCTTGCGCACGAGCTGCCCGAGCTGGGCGGCGTAGTGCGGGAGGCGGTCGGGACCCAGCACGAAGACGGCGATGACCCCGATGATGAGGAGCTTGTCGAACGTCAGACCGAACACGAGGACAACACTAACCCGCCGCGCCTCCCTCGCGGAGCCCGCGCGCCACCGTACCCTGACGATGCCCGGGCGCGATCCGCCCGGTGCACCGATCAGAGGAGCGCCCCCGTGTCCGACAAGGATGCCAACTGGAAGTACGCCGAGGACGCGGTCGTCGAGTCGGAGGCCATCGCCTCGGCCCGCCGGCTCTCGGTCGAGCTGGGCATCGACGCCGTCTCCCCCTCGATCGGCGCGCAGGCCGCGCTGGTCGCCGCCGCGGCGCGCGCGACCTCCATCATCGAGATCGGCACCGGCACCGGAGTGAGCGGCCTGTGGCTGCTCGACGGCGCCCCCGAGGCCATGCTCACCTCGATCGACTCCGAGGCGGTGCACCAGCAGCACGCGCGCGCCCAGTTCCACGAGGCGGGCATCTCGCCCAACCGGCTGCGGCTCATCCCGGGCCGCGCCCTCGAGGTGCTGCCCCGGATGAACGAGAACTCCTACGACATCGTCTTCGTCGACGGCGATCCGCTGCAGGTCATCGAGAACGTCGAGCACGCGCTGCGGCTCGTCCGTCCGGGCGGGACGGTCCTCGTCCCCCACGCGCTCTGGCGCGGACGCGTGGCCAACCCCGCGCAGCGCGACGAGATCGCGACGGCGTTCCGCACGCTGGTGGCCGAGGTCTGCGCCTCCCCCGCCGTGGTCAGCGTGCTCTCGCCGATCGGCGACGGCCTGCTGCAGGCCAACAAGCGCCGCGCCTGACGAGCGCGGCCGACCGAGGAAAGACGGAACGCCCGCCGCACGGTGTGCGACGGGCGTTCACGACGGTGCGGATCAGGCGGGAGACACCACCGACGCGAGCGCGTCGTGCAGCTCTTTCGCCTCTGCATCGTTGACCGAGACGACGAGGCGTCCGCCTCCTTCGAGCGGAACGCGCACGACGATGAGTCGGCCCTCCTTAACAGCCTCCATCGGTCCGTCTCCGGTCCTCGGCTTCATGGCCGCCATAGAGTTCCCCTTTCGTGACGTATCCCCCTATTATCGTGCATCCGCGGGGGTGTTCCGAACCGCGCCCGGAAGTCGGGCGTCAGCCGATCACGGCGGGGACCAGTCGCCCGGGGTGAACACCCAGCACAGCAGCACCCAGACGATCTGCCCGACGATCGATGCGGCCACCACGAACACCCTCAGGAGAGTCGACCGCGGCACCGCGAGCGCCCCGGCCAGCGGGAACATCGGCATCAGGATGCGGAACGTGCTCGACTGCGGGTAGAAGAACGCGAAGAGGTAGATCGCGTAGCCGCCGACCCAGAGCCGCGAGAAGACGTCGAGGCTGCGCGTGGCCCGCGAGAACAGGATCGCCAGGAATCCGAGCACCACCACGACGGTGATGCCCATGCCCGTGATCGGCGAGCCGAACCAGAGGCCTCCCCACCAGCCTCCACCGGCGAACCAGGAGGTGAAGGGGATGAGCTCGCCCTCGCCGATGAAGACGCTGCGCCAGGCGAGCTCGGTGTCGGTGTAGGCGGTGAAGGAGCCGGTCACGGCCCAGGCGATGAGCAGCCAGGCGAAGCCCACCGCGAGGGACCAGACCGTGAGGGCGACCGTGAAGGCGAACTCCCGGCGGGCGAACGGCTCGGTGCCGTGCACGTGGCGCCAGACGCGGTAGAGGAAGTAGAGGCCCGTCATCGCCGCGATCGCGAGGCCGCTCGGGCGCAGGAGCCCCACGACCAGCACGACGGGGAACGTCCAGATCCACTTGCGGCGCACCAGCAGGAGGAGCAGCACGGCCGTCAGGAGGATGCCGCCGGACTCCGCGTAGCCGATCTGCAGGATCGGGGACGTCGGAGCGACGCAGAAGAAGACGATCCCCATCAGCGCCTGGCCCTCGCTGAGCGAGACGCGGAACAGCCGGTAGATCACCAGGCACGCCGCTGCACTGCAGACCAGGGCGACGAGCACCGCCGCGTTCGCCCAGTCGAGCCCGGTGATGTTCATCAGGCCGCGGACGGTGAACGGGTAGACGGGCATGAACGCCCAGGGGTTCTGCTCCACGGCTCCGGACGGCGAGAGCGGCAGGACCGACGGGTACCCCGTCATCCCGATCCGCTCGTACCAGCCGCCGTCCCACGTCGTCGCGAACCGGACGTAGGTGTCGCGGAGTCCCGTCCACTCGACGCCCTGACGCACGGCGCCGACCCGGAGCATGATCACGGTCGTGACGACCCGCGACACGGCGAAGACCAGGAGCACCTGGATCCACCACGGGATCCTCCGGAGCAGACCCCAGCGGGAGCGGGACGGAGAGGCGTCCTCCGTCTCCGGCGCGATCGCGGTGGCGCTCACGCGAGCGGCCCGCGGTCCGTCGAGGAGGCGGTCGTCAGCGGGGAGCGGGCGGGTGTCGCCGCGGCTCGCCGGCGGGTCGGCCGGAGGAGGGGCGACGCGTGTCGCGGCTCACCGGCTGGCGTGAGGGGAGACATTCCGACGAGCATACCCGTGCGGGAGTCGGGAGTCCCCGGAGGAGCACCGCGCCGGGCGGGCGCGCGGCACGATCACGGCGGAGTCCAGTCCGATCCGGCGACGGCCCAGCAGATCGAGATCCAGCCGATCTGGCCGCCGATCCCGAGCAGGACCAGCGCGACGCGGAAGACCGGCGAGCGCGGCACCGCCAGCGCTCCGACGAGCGGGAACATCGGGCCCAGCAGCCGGAAGGTGCTCGACTGCGGGAAGAAGAACGCCAGCAGGTAGACGCCGTACCCGGCGACCCAGGCCCGGCTGAAGAGATCGAGCCGCCGTGTCCACGGTGCGGCGAGGATCCCGACGAACGCCGCCAGCAGGAGCACCACCAGCACGACGCCGACGGCCGGAGCACCGAACCACCACGAGCCCCACCAGGCGCCGCCCTGGAACCACGGGGTCAGCGGGAGCAGCTCCTGGTAGCCGATGTAGACCGCACGCCACGCCAGCTCGGTGTCGGTGTACGCGGTCATCGACCCGGTGACGGCCCACGCCACGGCGGGCCAGAGGAAGCCGACCACGAGCCCCCACGCCGTCAGGCCCACGGCCGGCAGCCACTCCGACCGCGGGAACGGCTCCGTGCGGCGCCGGACGAACCGGTAGACGACGTAGAGGCCGAGCGCGGCGGCGAAGGCGAGCCCGCTCGGCCGGGTCAGGCCCAGCAGCAGCACGACGGGCACGACCGCGAGCCAGCGGCGCCGCACCAGGAGGAGGAGCGTGACCGCGGTCAGGAGCATCGCCATCGACTCCGCGTAGGCGAGCTGCATCAGCGGCGAGGTCGGCGCCACGCAG